>JBOFSC010000076.1:0-2202 GCA_051651345.1 Enterobacteriaceae bacterium | reverse complement strand
TGATAAGGCTGGGGAGCTGGCCCAGTGGTTGATGCAGGATCGAAAAAATCAGCTGGAAAACTTGTTGGTGGTGGAGGATATTTGTCAGCGCTTACAGGGTGTGGCCTCCAGCGTCGATGTGATGCCTGCAGAAATTATTCGTTTGCGTAAGGTGCAACATCTGCGCAGAGCGATCCGCTGCCATTTACGCAGTACCGACGATGCGGATTGTCTGCAGCGTTTGCAACCTACCGCCGCAGTGGCTGGCTGGCCCCGTGATATTGCGCGTCACTTTATTTTGCAACATGAACCTTTTCATCGGGGATGGTATGCCGGATCGACGGGTTATCTTTCCATCCCCGGTGCTGAATTTACTGTTAATCTGCGTTGTGCCCGGGTCGTTTCCAGACAGGTCTGTCTGTATGCTGGTGCAGGCATTGTGGCAGGTTCTGATCCTGAGCAGGAGTGGCAGGAGATCGACAATAAAGCTGCAGGACTGAGAACCTTGTTGGAGAAGGAGCCTATCCTGTCTTTTCCCTTACGTGAGAGTTATGCCAACATCTACCTTTAATCGCCTTTGGGCATCGCTGTTACTGGAAGGATTAAGCCGACACGGAGTGCATCATGTCTGTATCGCCCCAGGTTCCCGCTCCACGCCACTGACCCTGGCCGCAGCGGCCAATCGCAAGCTGGTATGCCATACCCATTTTGATGAGCGGGGCCTGGGACATCTGGCACTGGGGCTTGCCAAAAGTACCGGTTCTCCCGTGGCGGTGATCGTCACCTCTGGCACCGCCGTTGCCAATTTGTATCCAGCGGTGATCGAGGCCGGATTGACAGGGGAACGGCTGATTTTACTTACCGCTGATCGGCCGCCGGAACTGATCAATTGTGGTGCTAATCAGGCGATACAGCAGGAAGGAATCTTTGCCACACATCCCGCGTTTAGCCTTAATTTACCGCGGCCCTGTGCAGAGATTTCCGCAGCCTGGTTGGTGTCAACTCTGGATGATGCCATGCACCAGACCCGATACGGTGCCCTGCATATTAATTGCCCATTTGCTGAACCGCTGTATGGTGATATGGACGCCTCTGAAGCAGAGTGGTCAGCCACTCTGGGTTCCTGGTGGCAAGAGGATAAACCCTGGTTACGCTACAAAGAGGGGACGGTCTGCCCCAGAGTCGATGACTGGCCATTCTGGCAACAGAAACGTGGTGTGATCATCGCCGGTCAGATGAGTGCGGAAGAGGGGCGTTCGCTGGCGCAGTGGGCCGCGATTCTCGGTTGGCCTCTGCTGGCAGATGCTTTATCACAAACCGGTCAACCGCTCCCTTGCGCCGATCTCTGGCTGAGCCATCCCCAGGCGCAACAGATTTTACAACAGACGCAACTGGTCATTCAGTTTGGTGGACGTCTTACCGGTAAGCGTTTATTGGAGTGGCAGGCCGCCTGTCAGCCGCAGGAGTACTGGCTGATATCCGAGACGCCGGGACGTCTGGATAGTGCCAATCACCGGGGACGCAGGATTATCTGCTGTATCCAGCAATGGCTATCCCTGCATCGGGTACATCCCCATACGCCATGGGCTCCGCAGCTGCAGGAGCGGGCCTTACGCACCTTACATTATGTTCAGGCTCAAACGGCAGAACAGTTTGGCGAGATAGCGTTGTTTAGCCATCTGGGGCAATTATTACCGGTGAGAGGGCAACTCTTTATTGGCAATAGTCTGCCCATTCGTCTGCTGGATGCGGTGACACAACTGCCCGTAGGCTATCCGGTATACAGTAATCGCGGTGCCAGTGGTATTGATGGGCTGATCGCCACCATGGCGGGAGTGCAGCGTGGAAATGGCAAAGAGACCCTGGCGATTGTAGGCGATATTTCGGCTCTTTATGATCTTAATTCTCTGATGTTGTTACGTCAATGCTCGGCCCCTCTGGTGCTGATCGTGGTTAACAATGATGGCGGCAGTATTTTCTCACTGTTTCCTCTCTGTGAGCAGGAGAAACAGCGTTATTACTTAATGCCCCACGGCCTTGACTTCGCCAGCGCTGCGCAGCAGTTTGCTTTACGTTACGAGTGCCCTGAAAACTGGCAGCAGTTGCAGGAGATCGTACAGCATACCTGGCTGCATGGGGGTGTCGTTGTCGTGGAGTTGAAAGTCCCGTCGCAGCAGGCCGTGACCACATGGCAGCGGATGCGACAGCAGTTAACTGGCGGAG
>JBOFSC010000075.1:0-3415 GCA_051651345.1 Enterobacteriaceae bacterium | reverse complement strand
GGTTTGCTGATAAAGGTTTGATAGCCAATATAGATGAGATAAAGTGCCCCAGCCCCCCTGATCAGGAGAAAAAGAGTGGGCGAACTGCCTATGATCAAACCCACTCCTATCAGGGTATAAAATACATGCAGTTGTACCGCAAAGGCGATACCCAGAGAAGAGAAGAGGCCTGCTGCCCGACCATAAATCAAGCTATTTCGGGTAACCATCGCAAAATCCGCCCCAGGACTGATCACTGCCAGGATAGTAATAGTCGCAACTGCAAGAAGTTCAAACATCGTTGATACAAGCTCCCTGTTCTCATCACAATAAATCAATGTAAATACTATATTGCTGATAAAATGCGAGTTGCCGTCAGCGCCGGAAGCAAGAGCCTGCCGGCACCCCAAAAGGCTAAAACGACCCGGACTACAAAGCGAACTCCGCCCAAATCGGCGCGTGATCAGAAGGCTTCTCCATCCCCCTGATATCATAATCGATACCTGCTGCGAGACATTTTTCGCTCAGCGGTGCCGTTGCCAGCAGCAGATCGATACGCAGCCCGCGATTATCATCAAAACCCCGAGAGCGATAGTCAAACCATGAAAAGCGATCCTGGCAGTGGGGATGGTGCAGACGGAAGGTGTCCGTTAAGCCCCAGTCCAGCAGACGCGCCATCCACTCCCGCTCCTCTGGCAGAAACGAGCACTTACCGCTGCGCAGCCAGCGTTTACGATTCTCTTCACCGATACCGATATCACTGTCTGCAGGGCTGATATTCATATCACCCATAATGATCAGCGGGTTATCCGGAGAGTGGTTTTCCTGCAAGTACTGCTGTAATTGCTGATAAAAACGGGTCTTGGCAGGGAATTTTACCGGATGGTCGCGGCTCTCCCCCTGAGGGAAATAACCATTGATCACCGTCAATGGCCCTTGTGATGTCTCCAGGTCCAGCATAATCAGCCGTTTTTGTGCCTCGGCATCATCATCAGGGAAGCCGCGCCTCACCGCCAGCGGTTGCTGTTTACTGAGCAGCGCCACGCCATAATGGCCTTTTTGCCCGTGGTAAAAGATGTGATAGCCAAAGGGTTGCAGCGTCTCCAGGGGAAACTGCGGATCATCGACTTTGGTCTCCTGCAGACCGATCACATCGGGTTGATGCCGCTCAACGATGGCCGCAATCTGATGGGGCCTGGCCCTGAGCCCGTTAATATTAAAAGAGAGAAATTTCATGCTGATATGCTTATCCGTTATCTGGTTGGCCCCAACGATCATGCAGTTTAGGCTGATAGAGATCAAATTGGGCTAATAACTCTTCAGGCTGGCTACTGTAATGTAATGTTTCAACATAGTCACTACGCAGAAAACCCTCTTTAGCCACCTGCTGCAAATAGTGGTACAGAGGCTGGTAAAAATGATTTGCCTCCAGTAAACCCACGGGTTTGCTGTGGTAACCAATCTGGCCCCAAGTCCAAACCTCAAACAACTCCTCCAGGGTACCAATGCCGCCGGGCAGGGCAATAAAACCATCGGCAAGCTCAGCCATACGTGCTTTACGGGTATGCATATCTGCAACGACTTCAAGCTGAGTGATACCGCGATGGGCGGTTTCGGCCTCGACCAGTTTATGAGGAATAACGCCGAGCACTTCGCCACCCTGTTCCAGCACCGAATTGGCCAGCATGCCCATCAGGCCACGATTGCCACCACCATAAATCAGTCGCCGTCCCTGTTTTGCCAGGAGTTTGCCTAACTGTTGTGCCAGTTCACTGTAACCAGGGTGATTGCCACTGCTGGCCCCGCAGAAAACGCAGATATTTTTGATTGTGGCTTGCATAGGATTAGTTTGCATGGAGTTAATGTCAGTCCTTGATACCTTTTATCTTTCAATGTATTGGAATGATTTAAGTATCTTTGTTAATAGTTTTAATGTACCAAACAGGCCATCAGAGTAACAAAGATCAACAAGATTAAGAAATCATTAATTCTGAAAAATTTACTCACCAATTATTTCAGCATAAATGATAAGGGTGTAGCAAAATTAAAGCAGACAGTTGACGTTATTGAGTCAATCCAGTGAAACAACCATTAAGTGATAAATCAATTCTGATTGTGACAGCCGATAAGCTATTGCGGGCACAATTAGCAGAATATCTCCGTCATCAGGGAGGCCTGATAACGGCAGTTGCGGACAGTCAGGCAGCCATCCAGCAGATAGAACAGCAGCGTTTTCATTGTGCTATCTGTGATATCTCCAAATCCGGTAAAACAGAGACGGATTTTATCAGCCAGTTGCATGGGCTAACCCCGCCATTGCCTGTGATCATTATTGCTGCAGCACAAGAGATAGCGCATATTGCACGGGCCATACGGGTGGGCATTGAAGATGTGATCCTCAAACCCTTTACCGATCTCAGCTTGTTTACTGAGGCCCTGCTGCGCATCCTCTATCCCCAGCCACTGAGCTCTGAGGTGATGGAGCAACTGATTTTTACCAAAGAGTGGCAGGAGTTGCGCGCGACCCCGCAAAAGATAAAACGGTTGTTGAAGAAATTACAACCGCCCTTAAGACAGCAAATGGCCCACTCTGTCTTCACTTATCGCTATTTGAAAACCGGCGAGGCGGGGTTTGTGCTGGATACCGGGGAGCTCTCTGACCACGAAATGGCATTTTATTGTCTGGATATTAGCCATGCCCAACATGATGGCCTTTTTGCAGCACTGTTATTACGCGCCCTGTTTACCCACTTTATGCAAACCTTTCAGCATGCAGAAAAGGAACAACTACAGCAAATCACCAGAAAACTGTATAAAGCTAATCAAACTTTACAACAAGCTTCACTGACCGGGCCATTCCCACTGCTGTTTGGTTATTACAATAGCCGTACGCAAGAGCTGCTACTGCTATCTGTGGGCTTAAAGGCTTCATTAACAATAGGTGAGCGGGAATATATTTTATCTCTGGGGATTCCACTGGGGAGTCTGCAGGGCATATATCCCTGCTGGTTAAGTCAACATGCAGGTAAGTGGCAATGTAAAATTGGTGGCAACGGCAGTTGGTTACAACTCAGCCTGACCACTGACTGTTAATAGTCACTGTCAGAGTAGTTATTTATATCTATACCCGGTGGTACTGTTATACTTGGCTAAGTTTATGCAACGACGGTAAAGCAGCAACGCAGAACGACAGCATCGTCTCACAATGAATAATATCCCCCCACCTGGGGTAGGCTAAAAAGAAGTCAGGAGCAATTTTATGTCGGCAAGCAAGCCAAAAGTTCGAAAAGCGGTAATTCCTGTTGCAGGATTGGGAACAAGAATGTTACCAGCCACTAAAGCGATTCCTAAAGAGATGCTACCGCTGGTTGACAAGCCTCTGATCCAATATGTGGTCAATGAGTGTATTCAGGCAGGCGTGAATGAAATCATCCTG
>JBOFSC010000074.1:0-3675 GCA_051651345.1 Enterobacteriaceae bacterium | reverse complement strand
AATAACAACACCGGCCACCACATCAGAATGACCATTGAGATATTTGGTACAGGAGTGAACCACCAGATCCGCACCCAACTGTAACGGATTTTGCAATACAGGGCTCAGGAAAGTGTTGTCCACAACCGACATTGCACCCACCGCGCGTACCGCCTCACACAACTTCGCGATATCGACGACACGCAGTAGCGGATTGCTCGGGCTTTCAATTAACACCAGTTTAGGTTTTTGCTGTAAGGCTTGCTGCACCTGCTCCGCATCACTCTGGTCGATAAAAAGAACCCGATAAGCGCCCCTCAGATGTTGACTGTTAAACAGGCGATAACTGCCGCCATAGCAATCATGGGGGGCCACCAGCAGATCGCCGGGCTGGAGAAAGTAAGTACAGACAAGGTGGATGGCGGACATCCCACTACTGGTGAGCACCGCAGCACAGCCTCCTTCCAGTTGTGCTAATGCTTTTTGTGCCATATCGCGGGTGGGATTGCCACGGCGTGAGTAGTCATGTTGCCGGGGCTGATTAAACGCTTCAAAGCTATAGGTGCTGGATAAATGGATTGAGGGGACGACACAGCCATAATGCTGGTCGTCATTAAGTCCGGTTTTGACAGCAATAGTCGCCGCTTTATATTTCACGGTACTCTCTCCTTGGTCTGGCGATGGCAAATTCTGTCCAGAATAATCGTTGCGGAGATGGACGTCAATACATCCAGACATCCAAATAAAGATTGTTTTTTATTCTCTTTTTGCGATAGCTTATCGGGTACAATCGAGACAAACGTTCTAATATTGACCATTATTATTATTTAAAAACAGAATTTATCCGCTTATGTTATTTGATGCCAGGACTCTTCATACCTTTATTATCACTGCCCGCTGTAAAAGCTTCACCTCTGCCGCACAGCAGCTTTATAAGGTGCCCAATGCGGTGAGTTACACCATTCATAAACTGGAAGATAAACTGGGTGTATCTCTGTTTGAACGCGATAACAAATCCCTGGTGCTCACCGAGGCAGGGCAGTTTTTCTATAAGAAAAGCCAACAGATGCTGACTGAATTTGCCGGTTTGAAAGATGCAACGGTGCAGATTGCCAGCGGATATCAGGCGCAGCTGACTATCTCCGTCAACAATATTGTCAGCATTACCCCCCTCTATCCTTTGCTGCAGCAAAGCGAAAAACAGTTTCCGCTAACCGAGATCAAAATCGCTATTGATGCGCACAATGGTGTCTGGGATGCCCTGCTCAATAAAAGGGCTGATCTGGCGATTGGTGCACCCAATGAGATCGCTGTCGGCGATATTGCAACGGCACCCATAGGGCAGACCTCCTGGGTCTTTGCTATCAGCCCGCAACACCCTCTGGCTGGCGCGACGGAGCCCTTGTCACGGGAGATGTTGTGTGAATATCCGGCTATCTGTATCGCCGATACATCGGTGGCGCTGGAACCTAAAGAAGCTTGGTTACTGCCCGGTCAGAAGGCGGTGATAGCGCCTGACTATCTGCACAAAATCCGTATGCAAATAGCCGGATTAGGTATTGGATTTTTACCGCGTTATTTCTGCCAGCCTTATCTGCAACAGGGCGCGTTAGTGGAAAAAGCGGTGCAATATCCCAAGCCAGATACACCGCTGTTTCTGGCCTGGAATCTTAATCATGTGGGGCAGTGCCAGCAGTGGTGGCTGGAACAACTGCAACAGCCCTCTTTAATCCAGAGCTGGACTCAAACTCCTCTTTAACCTCCCGCTCCTCTGACAAAGCGGGAGGCCGGAGATTAATGTGCTGTCTGACGGGCGGTAAAGAATTTTTCAAACAGGGTATAGAGCAATGCCGCTACCAGAAGCGCATCCAGAGAAGGGATAAAGGTGAGCGCAAAGATATCCCGTGAAGTCAGAAAGCCCACCAGTGAACCGCAACCCCAGGCAATAAAGGTAGTCACCCGTATGGCTGGATACAGTGCCAGCACCTCTTCGCGATAACCTGCACGGCGGTTAAGCAGAAAATCGGCAATATAGAGACCCGCGACCGGTGGTGTGGCAATCCCCAGAAACAGCAGGAAGGGGATCAGCCAGGCGGACATATCCAGACTGCCGATCACCGCCGCCACAGCCCCCAGCATGATGGTAATTATCGGCTTCTTAAGATGGGGTAACAGCGTTGCCGTCACCAGCGTCCCCTGAAACAGGTTGCCCGCATTACCGGTGATAGTGGCGAACAGCAGCAGTAGCAGAGCAGGGATGGTCGCGCCGACCAGCGCCATAGCCGCTACCAGCGAGGGCTGACCGGTTAAAGCGGAAGGCAGTGCACCCGCAATATAGAGCAGTGGATAAGCCAGCGCTAAAGCCAACAGAGCACCGATAATGGCATGGCGTCTGTTATGCACAAAGGAGCCGAAATCCGCCATTGTCGCCACCAGGACCATCAGGGTGCCCACTACGGTAGAAACCGCGATACCAAACTCCATTTGATCAGCAGGTGCACTGACAGCAAATGACGGTGCACTCAATAAACGCCACAGATTGTAGAACAGGATCAGCGAGATAATCGGAATAGCATAGAGAGCTACCTTGCTAAGCACCTGAAAGCCAAAGGCCGTGGCACCGATAAAAATCAGACACCCCAGCGCCACCAGAACAAACAACGGCAGTTCAATACCCACCTGTGCCAGCAAATCCTGTGCCGCCATCCCAAATCCATTGGCAGTGACACAAATCCAGCCAAACAGGCTGATAGCCAGCAGGGCATTGATCGCCTGAGCCCCCTGGCTGCCAAAGGTAAAACGGACGATTTGATAGGTGTTCATACGTGCATGAGCACCGATGGTACAAGTCATCGAACCCAACAGAGCCAGAATAGCGGAACCACATAAAATGGCGGCCACCGCATTGCCCAACTCAAGACGGCTGCCCAGGGAAGAGGAGGCCAGTAACACCGGAGTCATGGCGATACCTAAAATGATCAGGGCAATACGCCAGCCCGGTGCGGTATCTGCAGAAACGGAACGACTCATAATGTTGTCTCCTTACCTGTTGCAGGATCAAGGCCGCGTGAGGCGAGATAATCCCGCCAGCCACCTAATGCGGTAATTTCTCTGCGGTTAGCACACAGGAATGGCTCACCCAATACCCCCAGAACCTCCTGCTGATCGCTCAGCAGCACTTTGCCAATACTTAGTCCGGCAGGCTCATTAAGCAATATTTGTGCAACTCCTTCCGCAGGGACACGCCATATCTCCAGTGCCACACTGCCGCCTTCTCCCGGGGTGCGTATCATGGCAGGATGCCTGTCATCAATCGACCAGATACGATAACAGGGGGCGGTTTGTGCCTCCTGTACGAATTCCGCGCCAACATTTAGCAAATTGGGATTCAGTTCCAGGCCACGCATCAACGTGCCGTTAACTGCCAGTAAAATATATTCTTTTTTCATAATAACCTCTACTCCAGCGTCCGGGCCAACGCCGTTAATCCATCGACAAAACAGGGTAAGGGCGCAGTGGTAATACCGGCACCAATTTGTCCCACACCAGCCTCTTTATGGGCAATACCGGTATTAATCACCGGCAGAATGCCTCGATCCACAACTTTGCGTGCATCGATACCGGCACCGGAACCGGCAAAATTGAGTGCGGGCAGAACGAAAGCGGGGTGCTGAGTCAGGGTGATCTGCTGCATGG
>JBOFSC010000073.1:0-2606 GCA_051651345.1 Enterobacteriaceae bacterium | reverse complement strand
TCACATGTTCATAACCGACATAGACCGGTATCAGCGTGATGGGCCGCTTGCCACCACGCAACATCGCCTGAATGGTCATAGAGAGGGTGCCGGTTTTGGGCTCCAGTAAGCGACCGGTGCGTGAACGTCCCCCTTCAATGAAATACTCCACGGAGTAGCCACGGGTAAACAGCTCCCCCAGATATTCACGAAACAGGGTGGAGTAGAGCTTATTGCCCTTGAAACTGCGACGGATAAAAAAGGCTCCGAGACGACGGAAAATCGGCCCGGCAGGCCAGAAATTAAGATTGATCCCGGCAGCGATATGGGGGGGCACCAGTCCCTGATGATAGAGCACATAGGAGAGCAACAGATAATCCATATGGCTGCGGTGGCAGGGCACATACACCAGTTCATGCCCCTCCTGCGCCAGACGACGGATCTTGTCTGCCTTGTGCACATTGATCCCCTGATAGAGGCGGTTCCAGGTCCAGCTCAGAACACGATCGGAGAGACGCACCGCTTCATAAGAGAAATTAGCTGCAATCTCCTCAACGATAGCGATAGCATTCTGACGCGCTTTATCCAGCGAGATTTTTTTACTACGCGCCTCATCTTCAATAGCTTTTTCAACGGCGGGAGAGCTGAGCAACTGCTGCTGTAACTCCTGACGTACCGGCAGTCTGGGGCCAACGGCGGCCAGACGTTGCCGCGCAAAATGCATGCGCGCCACCCGGGCCAGTTTCTGCGCAATAATGGTGTCGGTACCATATTCATCGGCAATCTGGCGAAAGGAGACCGTATTGGAAAAACGTACCAGAGTATCGCGGCCCATCCACAGCAGAGTAAAAAATTTCTGGATACCGTTAAGCAGACGCAAAGAGGGAGTATGGTGTTTCCCCCGGCCAGGAGAACGCCCAAACAGCACAGAAACAGGCAGCATCTGTACATCCAGCCCGGTATTATTGCGATGCAGATCGAGATATTCATGAAAGAATTTTTCTGAAGCCTGCTTTTGGGCGTAGTAGCGAATGACACGCGGGCCGTCGTGGATAAACACATAAGCCGGCAGCGCGTGACCATCGATATCCAGAGGCTGAAGGGGATCAGGCAACGACAGTTGCAGACACTGGCGACGAATGGTCAGCAAGTCCGCTTTTGAATCATAAGGCAATACGTATAGAATGGGCAGTGAGGTATCCAGTTCCAGTTCACTTAAAGGATATTTGGGTATGGCCTTGCTTCTTACCACTAATTTTATAAACAAGTTCAATATATTATAGTAAAAACGCTGCCAGCATGACATAGGATAAAAGCCTCGGGTTGTGCAATGCGCGCTAAAGGATACCAGAAATGCCCTATGAGATCTGTGCGAATGCCATCACAGGTTTGTTTCTTCAATAATAGATGATGGTGGATGATGACCAGAAAAAAAGGAGTTGTACGGATTTATTATGCTGTGCGCTATTCGCTACAAGGGTTGCGTTGCGCCTGGCAAAATGAGGCCGCCTTGCGCCAGGAGGTGCTCCTGTTTTTGGCGGCGGTGCTGCTGGTAAGCTGGCTGGATCTGCTCGCCGTTGAGCGGATTTTGTTACTGGGCTCCCTGCTGCTGGTGATTGTGGTCGAACTGATTAACAGTGCCATTGAGGCAGTCGTGGATCGCATTGGCAGTGACTATCATCCCTTATCCGGCCAGGCCAAGGATCTGGGCTCTGCGGCGGTATTTATCTCACTCCTGCTTGCGGCAGCGATCTGGATTACCCTGCTGTGGCGGCCCTTTTTTGCCCTGTTTAACTGAGGCGTCTCCGTTTGAGGTGACTCATCAGGGTTTCCAATTTGCCAATGACTGTATATACTCACAGGGACTGTATATACCCACAGGGGAGGGAGAGGATGAGAGCATTAACCGCCAGACAGCAGCAGGTATACGACCTGATACGCGACTCCATCAACAATACCGGAATGCCGCCCACCAGAGCTGAAATCGCTCAGCAACTGGGTTTTCGTTCGCCTAATGCGGCGGAGGAACATCTGAAAGCGCTGGCACGCAAGGGAGTGATCGAGATTATTGCCGGTGCGTCGCGTGGTCTTCGCCTGTTGCTGGAAGAGAGTGGCCTGCCGCTGATTGGCCGGGTCGCTGCAGGAGAACCCCTGTTAGCTCAGCAACATGTTGAGGGACACTATCAGGTCGACCCAGGCTTGTTTAAACCGCGTGCGGATTTCTTACTACGGGTCAGCGGCATGTCCATGAAGGATATTGGGATTCTGGATGGGGATCTGCTGGCTGTGCACAGCACGCGTGAGGCCAGAAATGGCCAAGTGGTGGTGGCCCGAATCGAGGAAGAGGTGACGGTTAAACGCTTTCAGCGCAGCGGCAATACTGTCCAGTTTTTGGCAGAGAATGAAGAATTCGCGCCTATTGTGGTGGATTTGCGTGAGCAAAATGTCACTATCGAAGGGGTTGCCGTTGGGGTGATCCGTAGTGAGAGCTGGATGTAAGGTGGTTTTGATTGCGGTATGAGTAGTGAGCCTGATCCCGGACGAACGGTATTCAATCGGAGCGATTTAGCCTTATGGCGGATCGCTCTGCCCATGATTTTTTCCAATATTACGATTCCCTTACTTGG
>JBOFSC010000072.1:0-4110 GCA_051651345.1 Enterobacteriaceae bacterium | reverse complement strand
AGCCATGGTCTTCTCCTTCTGTAACTCGGTCAAACATCAGATCCCACACACCATGCCCAAGGCGCTGTCCGCGTAATTCGAACTTGGTCAATGGCCGTGATGGTGGGCGTGGAACATAACTGCCATCCGGGGACAAATTACGATACCCAGGGGAGTGGCTCATCACCTCCAGCATATGCTCTGCATAATTTTGCCAGTCTGTCGCCATATGCAGTACACCGCCCAGTTTAAGCGATTTGCGCACCATCCCGGTAAACGCAGGCTGAACAATACGCCGCTTATGGTGACGCGCTTTATGCCAGGGGTCCGGGAAAAACAGCTGCACCCGATCCAGAGAAGCCGGAGCTATCATATAATGAAAAACTTCCACGGCATCATGACAGATCACGCGCAAATTAGTGAGTTTTGCCTCACGGGCGGCGGCCAGACAGGCCCCTACTCCCGGAGTATGCACTTCAATACCAATAAAATTGTGCTGTGGCCAGGCGGCAGCCGTTTCTACCAGAGAAGCGCCCATACCAAAACCAATTTCCAGCACTGTATCAGCTTCGCGCTGAAATAGCTGTGTAAAATCAAGGAGAGTGTGACTAAACTCCACCCCCATAATCGGCCACAACTGCTCCAGGGCCATCTGCTGTCTGGCGGTCATCCTGCCCTGACGACGTACAAAACTGCGGATTTGCCGAAAATGGTTGTCCGTTGTATCGTTACCCGATGTGATAAGATGTGTCATTGCTTGTTGTCTAAAAATCGTTGTGTGAAAATCGTTGTCTGAAAATCGCTACTGTGATTATGGAGCCAGAGTATTATTCCTGTGAAACAAGCGCAAGCCTTCGCGCAATCCGTACTGTCCTGGTACCAGCGTTATGGTCGTAAGACTCTGCCCTGGCAAAAACAGAAAAGCCCCTACCATGTCTGGTTATCAGAGGTGATGTTACAACAGACGCAGGTCAGTACGGTAATCCCCTATTTTAACCGTTTTATCGAACGTTTTCCTGATATCGCTGCATTGGCTGCTGCCGACCAGGATGAGGTGCTGCACCTGTGGACCGGACTGGGTTACTACGCCCGTGGTCGCAATCTGCATAAAGCCGCGCAACAGATTATCTCACAACATCAGGGAAAAATGCCGGAGAATTTCACGGATGTGCTGGCCCTGCCCGGTATTGGCCGCTCCACAGCAGGTGCAATTCTCTCTTTGTCGATGAATCAGCGTTGGCCTATTCTCGATGGTAACGTCAAACGCGTGCTGGCGCGCTGTTTTGCCATCGAAGGCTGGCCGGGTAAAAAAGAGGTGGAACAGCAGCTATGGCAGTTAAGTGATGCTGTGACTCCTGCTGAGGGGGTGGCACAATTTAACCAGGCGATGATGGACCTGGGCGCGCTGGTCTGCACCCGCAGTAAACCCAAATGTGAGCTCTGTCCACTCGCCGACCTGTGCTGCGCCAGACGGGAACAGAGCTGGTCCCGCTATCCCGGCAAAAAAAGCCGTACTGCCCTGCCGCAAAAAGAGAGCTGGTTTCTATTGCTGCAACGGGCCGGGTCCGTCTGGTTACAACAGCGACCGGCAACCGGTCTGTGGGGCGGTCTCTACTGTTTTCCGCAATTTGCCGATTATTCGGCACTGGAACAGTGGCTGCGCAGTAACCAAATCGCCGTGCAACAGACCCAACAACTGACCGCTTTCCGTCACACTTTCACCCATTTTCATCTGGATATCGTCCCGGTGCTGGTGCATTGCGGCGACCTTTACGCCTGCAGAGAGAATGAACCCGGACTCTGGTATGATTTGAATGCGCCGCCAATCGTGGGCATTGCTGCCCCTGTTGAACGATTACTGTTACAATTGGGCAAGAAACCGTAGACTGCTAACCGCGTAGGGTTATAAAAAAAGATTAAACAGGAGATCATATGAGCAGAATCATTTTCTGTACTTTTTTACAACGAGAAGCCGAAGGACTCGATTTCCAGCTCTATCCCGGCGAACTGGGTAAAAAGATTTTTAGCGAAATCTCCAAAGAGGCATGGGCACAGTGGCAAGCCAAACAGACCATGCTGATCAATGAACATAAACTGAATATGATGAATGCAGAACATCGCCAACGCCTGGAGCAGGAGATGGTGGACTATCTGTTCAAAGGCAAGGAGATCCATATCGCCGGTTATACTCCCCCCGAAGCTCTCTGAGACCCTGTTCAACGGCGTGGCTGTAACTTCTGAAATGATGGCGGATAATTGATGAGAAAAACGATTCTATTACTGTTGGCAACGGTTATGCTGGTCTCCTGTTCACGGCCCACCCCCTCGCCGGAAAAGGAGAGTCAGGTTAAGGATACTTACGCCTTCGATGTTTTAGTCGGCCAGTTTGCCAACAATGTAGAGAATATCTGGGGTCAGCAGGAAGTTGTGATTGCAGGCCCTAAAGATTACGTTAAATATACCGATCACTATAAGACCCGCAGCCATATTAACTTTGACAAGGGTGTTATCACTGTCGAAACCCTCAATCAGGACAATCCTAAACAACAGCTCCATCATGCCATTATCAAAACCCTGCTGATGGGGGATGATCCCGGTTCCATCGATCTCTATTCAGACAGTAACGATATTCAGATTAGCAAAGAGCCGTTCCTGCTGGGCCAGGTGCTGGATGAAAAGGGACAGCCGATCCGCTGGGAGTGGCGTGCCAGCCACTTTGCCGACTATCTGCTCAGCAAGCAGCTGCAAAAACGCACCTCCGATGGCCGGGTGATTTGGTCGATTACCATCGCCCTGGTGCCTAACCATCTGGATAAACGGGCACATAAATATATGCCTCTGATACGTCAGGCGGCACAGAAATATAAAGTCGACAGTTCGCTGATCCTGGCGATTATGCAGACCGAGTCGAGTTTTAACCCTTATGCGGTCAGCCGCTCTGATGCCCTGGGCCTGATGCAAGTGGTGCAGCACACCGCCGGGCGCGATGTCTTCTTGCAGCAAGGTAAATGGGGCACACCCAGTCGCAGTTATCTGTTTGACCCTGCTAACAATATTGATACCGGCGTCGCCTATCTTGCCATCCTGCAGGAGAGTTATCTCGGCGGTATAGATAATGCCACATCGCGCCGTTATGCAGTGATCACCGCTTATAATGGGGGAGCAGGTAGTGTTCTGCGGGTGTTTAATCAGGATAAAGCCAAAGCGGTAGCGATAATTAACCAGATGAGTCCCGGTGATGTTTACGAGGCGCTGACCACCAGGCACCCCTCTGCTGAATCGCGCAACTATCTGAAGAAAGTGAACAATACCCAGAAAGGCTACCGACGCTTATAAAAGCCAAAATGGGGGGGTAAGGTTTTATCCCCCCTATGATCACCTGAGGGCAGTGAACTGTCTGGTGTGTTTAAAACTTACGTGATAACATCATTTCTGCAATAAATTTGCAACCTAAACAAACAACTAAGGATACGCCGTAATTCCTTCCTAATGATATTTTAGTTCCACAATCACTGAGATAAGGGACAGGTATGAATAAAAAACTTCTGCTACTGACTGCTTCATTGTTCTATTTACCTGCTGTTTCTGCCGTACCATTAAATGAAATCCCCAGCAACTTTGCCAAAAATGTGATCATGCTGATTCCCGACGGAACCAGCCAAAATAACATCACCCTGATGCGCTGGGTCTATAACGATGGCAAGCCACTGCATCTGGATACCATTACCAGTGGACTGGTTCGCACCCATAACTCCGATGCGCCTATTGCGGACTCCGCCCCCGCCGCTTCTGCCATGGCTACCGGCCATAAAACCCAGGATAAACTTATCTCCCTGAGACCGGGTAAGGCGGATTTATATGGCGCCATCGCGGCTGATGAAAGGCAGGCCTTCGCCCCACTGGCTACGGTACTGGAAATGGCCAAACAACAAGGTAAAGCAACGGGACTTGTGGCGACCAGTGAAATTATGCACGCCACGCCTGCCGCCTACAGCGCTCACGTGATGCATCGCAAAGAGTACGATAATATTTCCGAGCAACAGGTTTATCAAAATATCAACGTGGTGTTTGGTGGGGGTAAAGCCTTTTTGGAGCCCCAGGAGCGTAAAGATCAACAAAATCTGCTCACCG
>JBOFSC010000071.1:0-1289 GCA_051651345.1 Enterobacteriaceae bacterium | reverse complement strand
CGCGCAGGGCGCAAAGCGGTGCTGGTGAGTTATTTGGTGGGCACCATGGTGAGCGGCTATCTCTTCGGCGCGGCCACCAGCGTTAACGAGTTGCTGCTGTGGGGCGCACTGCTCTCCTTCTTTAATCTGGGTGCCTGGGGTGCCCTTTACGCTTACACTCCCGAACACTACCCGGCCCATATTCGTGCCACCGGTGCTGGCTTTGCTGCGGCTATTGGCCGTATCGGCGGGATTTTTGGCCCCTTGCTGGTCGGTTATCTGATAGCCATGCAATTTTCTATTACCACGATCTTCTCCCTCTTCTGTATCGCGTTATTGCTCGCCATTGTGACGTTGATGCTATGGGGGCAGGAGACCAAAATGAAAGTGCTGGATTAACTCGTCAGATAGCGACAGTCCGGCTTTTTACGGGCAGAGAATTTTACCGGCTCAGCCTCGCGCCATAACCGCTCCCACTCTTGCCGATAGATCCCGGCCAGAGTGGGCACATCCCGCAATAGCAATATATTCTCCGCATTCTCACTCACCGCCCGCTGGGTATAGTTGAGACTGCCTAACTGCAAATGGACATCATCCAGCACCATAAACTTATGATGATGCAACGGGTAACGCTTATTGAGCCTTACCGACACCCCCTGGGTCGCCAGGCAAGTTAACAGATGCGGGCTTTGCTGCGCGCTCTGGTAGTCTGCCACTATCTGCACGCTGACACCGCGCTGAGCCGCCTGCAATAGCTGTCGGCCAATCTGCTGATTTGTCAACCAAAATGCCGCTACGGTAACGGAGGCGGTAGAAGCAGCAATCGCCTGCTCAATCACATCGAGGGGTTTACCATAGGGTGAAAACTGCACCATAAATGTGGTGCCCGCAGGCAGTTGTCCATGAAAAGCCTGGGCTGATATGGGCCGAAACAGGCAAAGCGTGAGCAGTAACAGCGCTATCCGATAAAACATCGTCTACCTCAGCATAAGTGACTATTTACGCTGTTGTACGCCATACTGGTAGCAGGTTTCCAGCAGAGGATGACAGAATCTGGAGCGGGCTCGAAACAATATCTCTGTTGTCTCTCGTGTTGCAGCTAAATCACTTCCAGCTCACAAATACGCATCTCTTTGCCACTCTCCACCTGGATTTGCCAGGAGCCACAGTGCGGGCAGGGGGAGGCATACTCCGCGACGGTAAAAGGCTTATTACAGGCAAGACACCAACCCTGTGCAGGTTGGATACGGATATGATATTGCGCCCCTTCGGCCACAGTCTCCCGCGAGGCGATTTCCAGACCAAACAGC
>JBOFSC010000070.1:0-8312 GCA_051651345.1 Enterobacteriaceae bacterium | reverse complement strand
AAAAACCTGAGCGTCAGCTGTTTCAGGGGAAACCTGAGGAATTTGCCAGGGTGGTACTGGCGCTGCAACGAGAGAAGTAACCGACAAATTTCTTTATGACTACACTCAGCCATTGAGAGCCTGAAAAGGTTTCACCACTGTTTTTTTACAGCGACTTTCCTGCGTTCTTGCGCTAAAGTAGCCAGACAATTTTTGCTGGTTAGCGGCAAAGAATCTTTGTTAAAACATTTCCCGGATTGGACGCCGATTTATCAGATCAAGGGATAGCCGATGAGTTTTTCGGGGAGAAAGAGGAAACTCAATGATAATAATCAGGAGGTTAATGTGATTCCAGACGTATCAAAAGCCCTGGCATGGCTGGCAGAGAATCCCCATGTGTTAGATGGGATTCGCCGGGGGGTGGAAAGAGAGACCTTGCGTGTGACTAAGGAGGGGGATCTGTCCATGACGCCGCACCCTGCCGCGTTAGGCTCTGCCTTAACACATCCCTGGATCACGACAGACTTTGCTGAATCATTGCTGGAGCTAATCACACCGGTCGATGACAATCTGGATCATATGCTGGAGTTCTTAACTGATATCCACCGCCATGTGGCGCGCCAGCTTGGCGATCAACGTATGTGGCCCTTCAGCATGCCCTGTTTTATTGCCAAAGAGCAGGATATTATTCTGGCCCAGTATGGCACCTCTAACCTGGGACGCTTCAAAACCCTCTACCGTGAAGGGCTGAAACAGCGCTATGGTGCCCTGATGCAAACCATCTCTGGTGTGCATTACAATTTTTCCCTACCGCTAAGCTTCTGGCAGGCACGGGATGGGGTGACCGATGAGGAGAGCGGTAAGGAGGTTATTTCCAACGGCTATTTTCGTCTGATACGCAATTACTACCGTTTTGGCTGGGTGATTCCCTATCTGTTTGGCGCTTCGCCAGCGATTTGCTCCTCCTTTATCAAAGACCGAAAGGTCAGTCTGCCCTTTGAGGAGTTGGATAACGGCGTGCTCTATCTGCCCTATGCCACCTCTTTGCGCATGAGTGATTTGGGCTATACCAATAAATCCCAGCGCGATCTGGGGGTGACTTTTAATGAGCTGCACAGTTATGTTGGCGCGCTGAAAGGGGCGATTCATACCCCTTCAGCGGAGTTTGCTGAACTGGGTGTCAAGGTGAATGGGGTCTACAAGCAGCTTAACAGCAATATTTTGCAGATTGAAAATGAGTTTTATGCGCCGATCCGTCCTAAAAGGGTCACCCATGGCGGGGAAACCCCCTCTGATGCCTTACTGCGCGGTGGTGTTGAGTATATCGAAGTTCGCGCGCTGGATATTAACCCCTTTACGCCAGTGGGATTGGATCAGCAACAGGCGCGTTTCCTGGATCTATTCCTGATTTGGTGTGCCCTGGCTGATGCGCCCACTATGGACAGCAGTGAGATGGAGTGCACGCGGCACAACTGGAATCGGGTGATTTTAGAAGGACGTAAGCCAGAACAGACCATAGGCCTGGGTTGCGACTCGGTGCGTGAACCCCTGGCTAAAGTGGGGCAGGAATTATTTCATGATCTTATCCGGGTGGCAAAAGTGCTGGATAACATCAATAATCAACATCATTATGTACAAGTGTGTAACAATCTCATCTCTGCATTTGTCAATCCGGAGTTGACCTTGTCGGCACGCATGTTAGCGGCGATCAAGCAGCAGGGGATCTGCCAGTTTGGTTTGTCACTGGCGGAGCAGTATCACCAGATCCTGGCGGCGGAGCCGCTGATGGTGCTGAGTGAACAACAGCTTGCTGCACAGGCTCAGGCCTCTGTAGACAGGCAGCGTGAAATAGAACAAAGCGATACACAGAGTTTTGAACAATATTTGCAAGCTGCGATGGAAAGTGAAGCGTCAGGCAGTGTCTGACAACGGGTGGTGTCGTAAGAGCAACCACTGTTAAAAGAGCCCCAAAGTCGTTTGAGCTCAGGCATAAAGGATGGCGGGGATGATAGGAAAACAATGTCACTGAAGGAGCATACGTATGCCTCTGTTAGATAGTTTTACTGTTGATCATACGATAATGAAAGCACCAGCGGTGCGTATTGCCAAGACAATGCAAACTCCTCATGGTGATAGCATTACTGTGTTTGATTTACGTTTTACAAGGCCCAACCACGAACGCTTACCTGAACGAGGTGTCCATACACTGGAACACCTGTTTGCCGGCTTTATCCGCGATCATCTCAATGGTAATGGGGTGGAGATTATAGATGTGTCTCCCATGGGCTGTCGTACCGGTTTTTATATGAGTCTGATCGGCGAGCCGGATGAGGCGCGGGTTGCACGGGCCTGGGAAGCGGCCATGCGGGATGTGCAGGCCGTCACCGATCAAAATAAGATCCCCGAGCTGAATATTTACCAGTGTGGCTCTTATGAGATGCACTCCCTTACGGAAGCACAGGAGATCGCCAGCACTGTGCTACAAAGGGGAATTGGAGTGAATCATAATGATGACCTGGCGCTGTCGGATGAGCAGTTAAAAGCGCTGGGACACTAAAGGCATCATCTCAGAGAAAATAACGCCTCCCCCTATGCCCTGGCAGGGGGAGGGGCTTAAAGAGGTCAGGGGGTTGTGACGCGTATCCGCTTGACCATATTGTCATTCACTTCAAGAATATCAATATTATAGCCATTGAGCTGCACGCAGGTGCCCGCCTTGGGGATCTCTTCCAAATGCTCCAGTAACAGACCATTGATGGTTCTGGCACCATCGGAGGGCAGATTCCAGTCAAACGCCTTATTTAACTCACGAATGTTGGCTGTGCCATCGATAAGCACGGAACCATCACTCTGGGGCGTAGCCTCCTCCGCCAGAGAAGGGGACATGGAGGTGGTGAAATCACCCACGATCTCCTCCAGAATATCCTCTACCGCTACCAGGCCCTGAATATCACCATACTCGTCAACGATAATGCCAACTTTCTCTTTATTGCGCTGAAACTTCAGCAGTTGCACACTCAGGGGGGTGCCTTCCGGAATAAAGTAGATCTCATCCGCCGCACGCAGCAGATTCTCCTTGGTGAACTCATTCTTCTCAATCATCAGCCGGTAGGCTTCGCGCACGCGCAGCATGCCGATGGCATCATCCAGGGTGTCGCGATAGAGCACGATGCGCCCGTGGGGAGAGTGGGTCAACTGGCGAATAATGGATTTCCAGTCATCGTTGATATCGATGCCCACAATCTCATTGCGCGGCACCATAATATCTTCCACCTCGACCTTTTCCAGATCCAGCACGGAAATCAGCATATCCTGGTGACGACGGGGTATCTGGGAATGGGACTCATTGACGATAGTACGCAGCTCATCTTTACTGACCTCGCTATTATCGATGGATTTAAGAGAGCCGATACCCATGAGCTTCATCAGGGCGCGGGTGATCATATTGAGCAACCACACCACGGGCATCATCAGCTTTTGCAGCGGCACCAGTAAAAAACTGCTGGGCAGGGCGACTTTTTCCGGATGCATGGCGGCGACGGTTTTCGGTAGGATCTCGGCAAAGATCAGGATCATAAATGTCAACACACCCGTGGAGATAGCGACACCCGCATCACCATACAGACGCAACCCCAAAATGGTGGCGAGGGCAGAGGCCAGGATATTGACCAGATTATTGCCGATCAGCACCAGACTGATAAAGCGATCCGGATTTTTGAGCATTTTCTCTATGCGCCTTGCTGCACGGTTGCCTTGTTTGGCAAGATGGCGCAAGCGATACCGGTTCAGGGTCATCACGCCTGTTTCTGATGCAGAAAAATAGGCAGAGATGAGAATCAATACAATGAGGACAACAATCAGTGTCCCTGTCGAGACATTGTCCAAAGGCGTTTTCCTTTTATCTGTTTTTGTAAATTAACCGTGGAAATAATAGCATGATAAACGGATATCATGGTCTTCTAAAATCCCTCCTGTATAAAACGATTACCAAAATAGGCCAGGGTCAGTGTGACAGCGCCGAGCCACATCAGCCAGACGACGCTGCGACCACGCCAGCCACGGCGATAGTGTCCCCATAGCAGCACGATATAGAGCAGCCATGTCACCATAGACAGCACCATTTTATGTAAATTTTCCGGCTGCAGTAAATTATGCAGAAACAAGCTGCCACTGACCAGAGTCAGGGTTAAAAAGGTAATTCCCACCTGAGTAATATGGAACATTTTACGCTCAATCGCCATTAATGGGGGGACGAAGGAGGAAAAATCCAGGCGCTTATGTTTCAGACGATAATCCACCCAGGCGATTTGCAAGGCATAGAGCGCCGCAATCACCAGGGTGGCATAGGCAAACAGGGCCAGAGCAATGTGGAACAGTAAAACCGGAGAATTTTCCAGGTGGGTAATAAATTCACCGGGCAACAGGGAGGCCAGTACCAGATTGATGATGGCAAAACTGTACACGATGGGCAGCAGGAACCAGCCCCGTCCCAGCAGTGCAGGCACGGTCATGATCACACAGATCAACAGACTGACCGCCGAGGCGACATTAAGCAGGCTCAGATTCTGACCGATACCGATATCAAAGATGCGCTGATAGAGCACCAGACCATGGCACAGCAGAGCGATGACGCTGGCGGCTATAGCGCCGTGGCGATAGATGCCGCTTTTTCGCAATATGGCTGGAATGATCAGCGCCAGGCTGAGCGAATAAGCCAAGATAGCAATAATGGCGAACAGTGGCATAGCGGTTGAGATAACATTCCTGTTTCTAAGGTGACTATAAAAGGCAGTATAGCCGTAGCTGTGTCAGCCTCCAAATAATATATAGCCGTGATATACTCAGCGGCAGAAAATGACTCGCTTTAAGATTAGGTATATAAGGCAACTATGTTTGAAAATCTGACCGATCGTCTTTCGCGCACTTTGCGCAATATCAGCGGCCGCGGGCGGCTGACAGAAGAGAATATCAAGGAGACTCTGCGTGAAGTGCGCATGGCCTTGCTGGAGGCTGATGTGGCTTTGCCGGTGGTGCGCGATTTTATCAATAAGGTTAAAGAGAGCGCTGTCGGCCATGAAGTCAATAAGAGCCTGACGCCGGGGCAAGAGTTTGTCAAGATCGTCAAACAGCAATTAGTGAGCGCCATGGGGGAGGAGAATGATGCCCTCAATCTGGCGGCACAACCTCCGGCCGTGATTCTGGTTGCCGGCTTACAGGGGGCGGGTAAAACCACCAGTTTGGCTAAGCTGGGTAAATTCCTGCGGGAAAAACATAAGAAAAAAGTGCTGGCGGTATCTGCTGATATTTATCGCCCGGCGGCGATCAAACAGCTGCAGACCTTAACGGAAGGGGTGGAGATCGATTTTTTCCCCTCGGACAGCAGCCAAAAACCGGTCGATATTGTTAACGCTGCACTACAACAAGCCAAACTGAAATTTTATGATGTCCTGCTGGTGGATAGCGCCGGTCGCCTGCATGTGGATCAGTCCATGATGGAGGAGATCAAACAGATCCATCAGGCGTTAAATCCGGTAGAGACCCTGTTTGTGGTGGATGCCATGACCGGACAGGATGCGGCCAATACCGCTAAAGCGTTCAATGAAGCACTGCCACTGACCGGGGTGATACTGACCAAGGTGGATGGGGATGCCAGGGGCGGGGCGGCGCTCTCCATTCGCCAGATTACCGGTAAACCGATTAAATTCCTCGGGGTAGGGGAGAAGAGCGATGCCCTGGAGCCGTTCCATCCCGAGAGGGTGGCCTCGCGCATCCTGGGGATGGGCGATGTACTGTCATTGATCGAAGATCTGGAAAGCACGGTGGATCGCAAGCAGGCCGAAAAGCTGGCGAAGAAACTCAAGCAGGGTGATACCTTTGATCTCAATGATTTTCTGGATCAACTCAAGCAGATGAGCAATATGGGTGGCATGGGCAAGATGCTCAGTAAATTGCCGGGGATGGGCCAGGTGCCCGATGCCCTGAAAGCACAGATGGATGACCGTGTTCTGGTGCGCATGACCGCCATCATCCAGTCAATGACCCGCAAGGAGCGCACGTCGCCGGAGATTATCAAAGGTTCACGCAAGCGTCGCATCGCTCTGGGCGCAGGGGTGCAGGTACAGGATGTTAACCGTCTGCTGAAACAGTTTGACGATATGCAGCGGATGATGAAGAAAATGCGTAAAGGGGGCCTGTCGAAGATGATGCGTGGCATGAAAGGCATGATGCCACCAGGATTTCCGGGGGCCTGAGTCAGGGTTCAGGAATCAGGAGCCAGGGTCCAGTAAAAGAAAGGAGGTTACTTAATCCTGGCACCTGTACCCTGAATCCCTGGTTGCTTTTCCCTGTAAAACGAGTAAAATTTTCGGGCTTTTTATATACCCATCAGGGTATCGGCAAGGATCTGTCCCTCGGCAGAGCTTGCTACTTTAATCACTGAAGAGGATGTTATGGTAACAATTCGTTTGTCTCGTGGCGGCGCAAAAAAGCGTCCGTTCTATCAGGTCGTTGTGACTGATAGCCGCAATGCGCGTGATGGTCGTTTCATCGAGCGTGTTGGATTTTTTAACCCGATCGCTTCCGGTCAGGCTGAGCAACTGCGTCTCGATCTGGATCGCATCAGCCACTGGGTTAGCCAGGGCGCAACCGTTTCTGAGCGTGTTGCAAAACTGATCAAAACTGCCACTCAGGCAGCTTAACCTGTTGAATAATAACGATGAGCGGACAGTTTAACCCGGTAGTACTCGGCAAGTTGGGTTCTGCCTATGGGATACGGGGCTGGCTCAGAGTGTTCTCCTCCACAGAACATGCAGATGCGATTTTTGATTACCAGCCCTGGCAGGTGCGTCAGTCCGGGCAATGGCAAGCGGTCGAGCTGGAAAGCTGGAAGCGCCATAACCAGGAGTTGATCGTCAAACTGAAAGGCATTGATGATCGTGATGCCGCCAACAGGATGGTGAATGCAGAAATTGCTGTCGATACGGCGCAGCTGCCTGCACTGCAGGAAGGGGAGTATTACTGGAAAGATCTGTTAGGGTGTCGAGTTTTGACACTGTCCGGCTATGATTTGGGTACAGTCACCGACATGATGGAGACGGGCTCAAATGATGTACTGGTGGTGCGCGCGAACCCAAAAGATGCTTTCGCAGCGAAAGAGCGGTTAATCCCGTTCCTTGAGCAACAGGTGATTATTAAGGTTGACCTCGATCAGCGACTGATTGAAGTTGATTGGCAACCTGATTTTTAATTGAGTAACACAGTAATAAGGCGAGTGGATCATGTGGATCGGTGTTATCAGCCTGTTTCCGGAGATGTTCCGCGCTATTACTGATTATGGGGTAACCAGCCGGGCTGTAAACAATGGCCTGCTGAATCTCGCGTTCTGGAGCCCGCGTGACTATACCCATGATCGGCATCGTACAGTGGATGACCGCCCTTATGGTGGGGGTCCGGGGATGCTGATGATGGTTCAGCCATTGCGTGATGCTATTCAGGCCGCGAAAGCAGAGGCCGGTGGTGAAGGCAAAGTGATCTACCTCTCTCCTCAGGGACGTCCGCTGGATCAGGCTGGGGTAAGCCATCTGGCAAGCCATAGCAAATTGATCCTGCTTTGTGGCCGTTACGAGGGGATAGATGAGCGCGTTATCCAGACCGAAGTCGACGAAGAGTGGTCTGTCGGTGATTATGTGCTCAGTGGTGGTGAACTGCCAGCAATGGTGCTGATCGATGCTGTAGCACGCTTTATTCCAGGCGTTTTAGGGCATCAGGACTCAGCGGCGGAGGACTCTTTCGCCAGTGGATTGCTGGATTGCCCGCACTATACCCGACCAGAAAATCTGGAAGGGATGGCGGTTCCACCCGTGCTGTTGTCAGGCAACCATGCGCATATTCGGCGCTGGCGCTTAAAACAGTCTCTGGGGAGAACCTGGCTGCGCAGACCCGAACTTTTACACAACCTGGCTCTGACTGACGAGCAAAAGCGTCTGTTACAGGAGTTCCAACAGGAACACCAGCAACAGCAGGAGTGACTAAGGTCAGTTTATCCAGGATAAGAGAGAAATTATGAGCAACATTATCAAGCAATTTGAACAAGAGCAGATGAAACAGGATGTGCCTTCCTTCCGTCCCGGCGACAGCGTCGAGGTTAAGGTATGGGTTGTGGAAGGGGCTAAAAGACGTTTGCAGGCATTCGAGGGAGTGGTTATCGCTATTCGTAACCGCGGCCTGCATTCCGCCTTTACTGTACGCAAAATTTCCAATGGCGAAGGGGTTGAGCGGGTATTCCAGACTCACTCCCCGATGATCGATTCGATCAGTGTGAAGCGCCGTGGTGC
>JBOFSC010000069.1:0-3011 GCA_051651345.1 Enterobacteriaceae bacterium | reverse complement strand
ACCCAGGGAGGTGCGGATATCTCCATGGGTATCGGTACTATCGTCATCGGTTTGGCTGCGGTGATTATCGGCGAGACCCTGTTACCGGCACGTCATCTCTGGCTGGTGACCCTGGCGGCGCTGCTAGGGGCTTTGATCTATCGTTTGATGATCGCCCTGGCGCTGAATGCAGATTTTATCGGTCTACAGGCGCAGGATCTTAACCTACTGACTGCACTACTGGTGACTCTGGCCCTGGTACTGCCAAAAATCAAACAGCGCTTACATTTGAAAAAACAGAAAGGGTTATTGCCATGATGTGTGCCGAGCAGATTTATAAGACCTTTAATCCGGCCACGCCACTGGAAAACACGGTGTTACGGGGTCTGAGTCTGACCATTGAGACTGGACAGTTTGTGATGGTGATTGGCAGTAATGGGGCGGGCAAATCCACTTTACTGAATATTGTTAGTGGTGAGGTGAGTCCTGATCGGGGCCGGGTGCTAATCGATGATCAGGATGTGACCGCATTACCCGCCTGGCGACGGGCGGCGATGGTGGCCAGGGTATTTCAGGACCCTTTGGCGGGCACCTGTGAAGGTCTGACCATTGAAGAGAACCTGGCGCTGGCGATGCAGCGGGGCGGCCACCGGGGCTTTGGACGTGCGGTGAAAACGAAGCAGCGGGAGTTATTCCGCGAGCGGTTAGCGATCCTTGACCTGGGGCTGGAGAACCGTCTGGGGGATCGTATGGGCCTACTCTCTGGCGGACAGCGCCAGGCGGTGAGTCTGTTGATGGCTTCGCTGAGGCCATCACGTCTGCTGCTGTTGGATGAACACACGGCGGCCCTGGATCCGAAAACAGCGGCTTTTATCCTGTCACTAACCGACAGGATTGTTTCTGATCAAAAGCTGACTGTACTGATGGTGACCCACTCCATGCGTCAGGCGCTGGAGTATGGTCACCGGACGATTATGCTGCATCAGGGGCAGGTGGTCCTGGATGTCAGTGGTGAGCCGCGCAGTGCAATGCAGATCACGGATCTGCTGGCGATGTTTGAGAAAAGCCGTGGCGGCCAGCTGGATGATGATACCTTGTTATTAAGTTAGGTTTTTCTCCTCCACCTGGCAAGGGGGAGGTTGGGAGGGGGTCGTACGTTGAACTTGAAAGCGGCGTCGCTCTAAAGTGTGTTGATCCCTCCCCAACCCTCCCCTTGCCAGGGGAGGGAGCCAGTGCACTTATTTATTCAACTGCTTTTTCCCCGGAAAATACTTCCGGATCATCATAAAGAACAGTGGAGTGAAGAAGATAGCCAGCAGGGTTGCAGCGATCATACCGCCGATAACGCCGGTGCCCACTGAGTGCTGACTGGAGGCACCTGCACCCCTGCTAATGGCCATGGGCAGTACTCCAAAGATTAAGGCCAGTGACGTCATCACAATGGGGCGCAGGCGCATACGACAGGCATCCTGAATCGCACGTCGCAAAGAGGCCCCTTTCTGAGTGGCGACATGGGCAAACTCTACAATCAAAATGGCATTTTTAGCCGTGAGGCCGACAACGGTTAATAACCCCACCTGAAAATAGACATCATTATCCAGACCGCGTAACCAGGTCGCCGCCGCCGCACCGATAACCCCCACCGGAACCACCAGCATCACGGAGAAGGGAATAGACCAGCTCTCATAAAGTGCAGCCAGACAGAGAAAGACAAACAGCAGAGACATGGCGTAGAGCAATGGTGCCTGAGAGCCGGAGAGACGCTCCTGATAAGAGGCTCCCGTCCACTCCATACCAATACCGGTGGGCAGTTGCGCTACCACCTTTTCCATGGCCTGCATGGCATCACCGCTACTATACCCCGAGGCCGGATCCCCGACGATTTGCAGGGAGGGATAGCCATTAAAACGCTCCAGACGTGGGGAGCCAACGGTCCACTCACTGGTCATAAAAGCGGAAAAGGGCACCATCTGATCTTTGTTATTACGAACATACCAGCTGTTTAAATCCTGTGGCAACATGCGGTAAGGTGCAGCTGCCTGAATATAGACCTTTTTTAACCGACCACGATCAATAAAGTCATTGACATAAGTTGAGCCCAGAGCCGTCTTCAGGGTGCTGTTAATATCCTCCAGAGAAATACCAAGGGCTTTGGCTTTGGTCTGGTCGATATGCAGTTGCAGCTGCGGACTGTCAGCCAGACCATTATGTCTGACCCGTGTCAGTTGCGGCTCCTGTCCCACCAGTTGCAGCAATTGATCTTTAGCTGCCATCAGAGCAGGATGTCCCAGGCCGGCATGATCTTCGAGCATCATTTCGAAGCCCCCGGCATTACCCAGCCCGGAAATGGCCGGAGGGTTCATGGCACTCACCTGGGCTTCCGGCAACTGATTGAAAAAGCGAGAGGCGCGATCAACGATAGCAAAGGAGGAAGCCTTGTCACTTTTGCGCTCTGACCAGGGGGTTAATTTAACAAACATTCGGGCCACACTTTGCCCACTGCCACCGCTCCCTGAGCCCAGGGTTGCCATAACCGACTCGACATAGGGCTTCTCCTGTTGCATTAAGTAGTTTTCCACTTTTTGTACCACCTGTAATGTCTGCTGCTGGGTCGATCCCGGTGGCAGGGTGACACTTACCATAAAGACCCCACGGTCCTCTTTAGGCAGAAATGAGGTGGGTAACTGCACAAATAGCCAGGCCAGAGCGCCGAGCAGCAGAACATAAGCCACTATCCCCATGGGACGGTGGCGCAGCAACTTATGCACCCCCAACTGATAGCGGCGGGTCTGCTTAGTAAACTGCCGGTTGAACAGCGCAAAAAAGCCTCCTGGCGTCTGATGATTATTGACCGGTTTTAGCAAAGTGGCACACAGTGCCGGAGTTAATATCAGAGCGACCAGCACCGACAGTATCATGGCGGAGACGATAGTCACGGAGAATTGACGGTAGATAGCCCCTGTGGTGCCACCGAAAAATCCCATCGGTATAAAGACGGCTGAGAGCACCAGGGCAATACCCACCAGTGCACC
>JBOFSC010000068.1:0-1592 GCA_051651345.1 Enterobacteriaceae bacterium | reverse complement strand
GTGGTTATGGTCAGGGGCTGCTCCCGCAATACCAACTCCAGGGTTTGCTCATCCTGTTTAATCAATTGATGTAAAACTATCTGCTCAATTTGCAGGCTCATACCGTTCTCCTCCCGTGTTAGGGGCGTATTCAAACACTGTTATTCCTCCCCTGCAATAGTCAAATAATCTGGTGCGCGCCCGCTCGCAAGATAAAAAAGCGGAAAAATTCACTTTCATACGGTAAGATTCATATCAAAGTACGCCGTCCGCTTTTACTGACTAAAATTGAGAGCATGGTGATCAAGGATCCACAATATCGTGAACGCGTCTCCCAACTGGTGAGTTGGGGACACTGGTTTGTTCTGTTCAATATTATTATCAGCCTGCTGATCGGTAGCCGCTACCTGTTTATTATCGACTGGCCGAATACCCTGACCGGTCGGGTCTACGCGATCATCAGTTGGCTGGGACAGTTCAGCTTTCTGGGCTTCACCGCCTATTTGCTGGTGCTGTTCCCTCTCACATTTATTATTCCTTCCCAGCGGCTGCTGCGCTTTATCGCCACGGTGTTTGCCACAGCAGGCCTGACCCTGCTGCTGCTGGACAGTGTTGTCTTTCACCATGTGCGCCTGCATTTAAATCCCTTTGTCTGGGAACTGCTCAGCAGCCCGGATCAGGGAGAGCTGGCGCGCCAGTGGCAACAGCTGTTTATTGCCGTACCGGTGCTATTTTTGCTGGAGATGCTCCTCAGTACCTGGAGCTGGCAGAAATTACGTAGCCTGCAAAAACGCGCTTTTGCCAAACCTATCGTCATTCTGTTTATCTGCTCCTTTATTGCATCACATATGATGTACATCTGGGCCGATGCCAATTTCTATCGCCAGATCACCATGCAGCGCTCTAATTTGCCCCTCTCCTATCCCATGACCGCCAGAGGCTTTCTGGAGAAATATGGTCTGCTGGATAGCACGGAGTATGAGCGGCGCAGACTGGAACAGGGTGATCCGGCAGCCCTGTCGATAGAGTATCCTCTGTCCCCTATTTCGTTCTACGACGAGAAACCGCAATATAATCTGCTGATGGTGGTGGTGGATCAGTTGGATGAGAGCGACTTGTCCCGCGAAATGCCTCGCCTGGAACAATTTGCCCAGCAAAATATCGTGTTCGCCAATCATTTCAGCAGCGGCACCCAGTCGGATACCGGGCTGTTTGGCCTTTTTTATGGTATCACCCCTTACTATATGGACGGCATTATTGCCGGACGTAAATCCTCCGCGCTGGTCAATGCTCTGGAGCGCCAGGGATATCAGCCAGGCCTGTTCTCCGCTGATGGCTTTGCAGGCCCCCTCTACCGCCAGGCGCTGTTTAGCGATATCACACTGCCGCCAGCAGTGACGCAGAGCAATGCCAGTGTTACCAATCAATGGCAACAGTGGTTAGCAGCACGAACGCCAGGTCAGCCATGGTTTGCTTATGTAGGGTATCGTGAGGGCGGTGATAAACGCGGACTGGATGAGGAACTGAACCGACTTCTGACCAACCTGCGCGAGCGGGGCGCGCTGGATAACACCGTGGTGATCATTACTGCTAAACATGGCACCGCTGCGACG
>JBOFSC010000067.1:0-1191 GCA_051651345.1 Enterobacteriaceae bacterium | reverse complement strand
ATATTATCCGCAACCGGCTATCATTTCAGACTCACTAAATGAAGGACTATAGCATGTTAAAAAAAAGTGGTTTTCTTCTAATTCTCAGTTTTCTGCTCAGTTGGTGCTACTCCGTGCAATCCGTTGAACTTAACTCCTGGCCGCCAGAGGTGGCCGCAAAACTAAACGCCATGATCAAAGCCAATGCCCATAAGGGGGAGTTTGCGGTCTTTGATATGGACAACACCAGTTATCGCTATGATTTAACCGAAGCGCTACTGCCTTTTCTGGAAATGAAGGGGGTTTTGACCCGCGACAAGCTGGACCCTTCACTGAAGCTGATCCCGTTTAAAGATAAGCCCGGACAGAAGGAGAGCCTTTACAGCTACTATCTTCGCCTGTGCGAAATGGACGATCTGATCTGTTACCCGTGGATTGCCCAATCCTTCTCCGGCCTGACCCTGAAGGAGTTAAAACCTTTAGTGGATGAGTTGATGCATCACAAAGAGCCCATTCTGGTTCGCTATTTTTCCGGCGAAAAAGTGGTTCAGGGGGAAGTCCATCCGCCACGCCTGTTTAAGGGAATGCAGGAGCTACACAACAAACTGCAGGAGAACGGGATAGAAGTTTATATTATGACCGCCGCCCATGAAGAGCTGGTACGTATGGTTGCCAGTGATCCCCAATATGGTCACAATATCAAACCGCAAAATGTGATTGGGGTGAATACCCTGCTAAAAAACCGCACCACCGGTGAGCTGACCACCTCCAGAATGCAGATTTTAAAGGGTCATTACAATCCACAAAATAACCTTGAGCTGGAAATCACCCCCTATCTGGTCAACCCCATGACCTGGCTGGAGGGCAAAGCGGGCTCTATTCTGGGCTGGATCGACCAGTGGCGTAAACCGGTTCTGGTGGCCGGAGATACGCCCCTTTCCGATGGTTATATGCTGCTTAACAGCACCGATATCAGCAAAGGCGGCGTGCGCGTCTGGGTCAATAAAAAAGAGTCCCAGATGAACAAAATCAAAACAATGTGGCAGGAGGCTGCCAAAGCGCAACAGGCCCTGGGCTTACCTGTTGAGGCGGATAAAAACTGGCTGGTTGTCACACCGGAGCAGATTCAGTAGAAGAGAGTGCTCCTCCCCCTGGCAAGGCATAGGTATCTACACATCTTTGTGATGGGGGAGGAGCTCCTAAATTCCCCTC
>JBOFSC010000066.1:0-1218 GCA_051651345.1 Enterobacteriaceae bacterium | reverse complement strand
GGTGAGCAATACGGGGTTTAAGTTAGCCCGCGCGGCGTAAACAGCGGCGGTGTAGCCTGCCGGGCCAGAGCCTAAAATCAATAATTTGGCATGTTTGACACTACTCATGATCTTGTCCCATAGCAAATATACCCGTTATCTTTCAAGTCGCAGGGATGTTGGCTGCGCTCGTTCGCCCCAGTCACTTAGTTATCCAAGCTCAGGGGGCTCACTCGCTTGCCGCCTACCTGCAACTTGAAATCTAAAGTGTATAAGTAAATGAATCACAGAATTGTAAGAAAAATATCGGGATAAAAATAGAGGAATCTCTCATTTACGGACTTCAGAGTGGCAGCTTATGCTGAGAAATGCGATTTTTTTTGACAAATGAGGGCACATTTGCGAAAACATATCAGACAGAGAATATTCAGCCAGCTATCTAACCCCAGATATTCCGAGTTGCGGCCAGGCGGATCGCTCTGTTTTGTTAGACATCATGTCCTCACCTGAAAGGATTTGTTACTTTTTGCACACAACAAATCAGTGATTTCAGGCACAAGGAAGACAATAGTAAAAGAGAGATAATAAATGACAGATGATAAAAAACACCCAGGGAAAGATCTTGATCGTATTGATCGCAATATCTTGAATGAGCTGCAGAAAGATGGACGTATCTCCAATGTGGAGTTATCAAAACGTGTAGGTCTTTCTCCCACCCCTTGTCTGGAGAGGGTGCGTCGTCTGGAGCGTAAGGGTTTTATTCAGGGGTACGCTGCTATATTGAATCCTTACTATCTGGATGCGTCGCTTTTGGTTTTTGTTGAGATCACGCTGAACCGTGGTGCTCAGGATGTGTTTGAACAGTTTAACTCAGCGGTGCAGAAACTGGAGGAAATTCAGGAGTGTCACCTGGTGTCCGGTGACTTCGACTATTTGCTGAAAACCCGGGTATCAGATATGTCCGCCTATCGTAAATTGCTGGGCGAAACTCTGCTGCGTCTGCCTGGGGTCAGCGATACTCGCACCTATGTAGTGATGGAAGAGGTGAAACAGAGTAGCCGTTTGGTCATCAGATCGCGCTAGAAATAGCTGGCAGAGGTGCAAATTACGCGTTAATTCGCTACACTCCTGTGTATTCATACAGCCAGCGAGCAGCGGAATTTTAGCTTTAGCTGGCTGGCGTACGAAGCATTGGAGTTTCTCTTGAGCCAGGAATACATAGAAGATAAAGCAGTTACG
>JBOFSC010000065.1:0-5754 GCA_051651345.1 Enterobacteriaceae bacterium | reverse complement strand
CACACTATTAATTCCAATTACTTAATTCCCATTATTGAGCACACTGATACCCAAAGTATTTCAAGTTGCAGCCAACAACGCTGCAACTTGAAAGACGACGGGTATCAATGTTTGCAGCCGCAACCGCCATTGCCCTGGCACTCATCTCCGGCTGGCTTGTCGTGACTACCGCAGCCGCCATGCTCGTGTCCATGACCACCACAGCCACCGCCACCACAGCAACCACCATGCTCATGGGTATCATCACCGTGAATGTGTCCGTGCTGCAGTTCCTCTTCCGTGGCAGCGCGCAGGCTGATCACTTCAACATGAAAGTTAAGATTCTGTCCCGCCAGCATATGATTGCCATCAACCACGACATCCTCTTCACCCACTTCAGTGATTTCCACCGGAACAGGCCCCTGGTCCGTCTCCGCCAGAAAACGCATACCCACTTCCAGCGTATCGACACCGGTGAATACCTCTTTGGGCACCCGCTGCACCAGGTTATCGTCATATTCGCCATAACCTTCTGCTGCAGCAATGGCAATATCAAAACTCTCACCCACAGCACGACCTTCCAGCGCCTGCTCCAGCGCATTAATCAGACCTTCATGGCCATGCAGATAAAGCAGTGGGGATTCCGCTGTGGACTGGTCAACTAATATACCATCATCGTTTCGTAACTGGTACGCCAGACCGACCACCATATCTTTTGCAACTTTCATTGAACTCTCTCGTCACTAAAAACAGTTACCCCACAGGGTATAGCAAAACAGACATTTCTTCTATTATTCTGTACAAACTAATATCATTATGTTTTGTTTATCCACCAGATTCACTTTTTTCAGGTTGTGTCAGCAGGTTATGATCGTTCTTTCTGCATTACAAATTCGTCGCGGTGTTCAGTTATTGCTGGATGACGCCAGTGCCACCATTAATCCCGGCCAGAAAGTCGGGCTGGTAGGCAAAAATGGCTGTGGTAAATCGACTCTGTTGGCTTTACTGAAAGGGGAGTTAGCCGTGGACAGCGGCAGCCTCAGCCTTCCCGCTAACTGGACCCTGGCCTGGGTTAACCAGGAGACACCGGCGCTGGAAAAACCGGCCATCGAGTATGTGATCGATGGTGACAGGCAGTTCCGCCATCTGGAACAGCAACTGAGTGAGGCCAATCAACGTAATGATGGTCACGCCATCGCCCTGCTGCACGAGCAGCTTGATACGATTCAGGCCTGGACGGTACAGTCACGGGCGGCGACGTTGCTCCACGGACTGGGCTTTTTACCCGAGCAGATAAACCAGCCGGTACGCACCTTCTCCGGCGGCTGGCGTATGCGCCTGAATCTGGCTCAGGCGCTCCTCTGTCGCTCTGATCTGTTATTGCTGGATGAACCGACCAACCACCTGGATCTCGATGCCGTGATCTGGCTGGAGAAGTGGCTGCGTAACTATCCCGGCACGCTGATTTTAATCTCCCATGACCGGGATTTTATCGATCCCATCGTGGATAAAGTGATTCATATTGAGCAGCTACAACTCCATGAATATACGGGTAACTACACCTCATTTGAGCAACAGCGCGCAGCAAAACTGGCTCAGCAGCAGGCGATGTTTAAGCATCAGCAGGCAAAAGTAGCCCATCTGCAGAGTTATATCGACCGTTTCCGGGCCAAAGCGACCAAGTCGCGCCAGGCTCAGAGTCGGATCAAAATGCTGGAGCGTATGGAGCTGATCGCACCGGCACATGTGGATAATCCCTTTCATTTCCAGTTCCCTCCTGCCGAAAATCTGCCTAACCCGCTACTGCGCATGGATAAAGTCAGTGTCGGTTATGAACAGCGCACCATTCTCTCCTCCATTAAGCTCAATCTGGTGCCCGGTTCACGTATCGGCTTGCTGGGGCATAATGGCGCGGGTAAATCCACCCTGATCAAGTTGCTGGCGGGTGAACTGCGGCCGCAAACCGGGGAGATCACTCTCGCCAAAGGGATCAAGCTGGGCTATTTCGCCCAGCACCAGTTGGAGTTTCTGCGCCAGGATGAGTCGGCCCTGCAACATCTCAGCACTATTGCCCCACAGACGCTGGAGCAGCAGTTACGTGACTATCTGGGGGGATTTGGTTTTCAGGGCGATAAGGTGAGTCAGCCTACCCGTCACTTTTCCGGAGGGGAAAAAGCGCGTCTGGTGCTGGCATTGCTGGTCTGGCAACGGCCTAATCTCCTGTTGCTGGATGAGCCGACCAACCATCTGGATCTTGAGATGCGTCAGGCGCTGACTGAGGCGCTGCTGGATTTTGAAGGTGCTCTGATCGTGGTCTCCCACGATCGCCACCTGCTGCGCTCCACCACCGATGATCTCTATCTGGTCCATGACGGGAAAGTCGAACCTTTTGCCGGCGATCTGCAGGATTATCAGCAGTGGCTCAGCTCCCTGGAGCGCTCGCCTGCCACGGAGCAAAACTCAACCGCCTCACTTAACAGCGCAGTAGCGCGCAAGGAGCAGAAGAGGCTGGAAGCAGAATTACGGGCCCAAACTCAGCCCCTGCGACGCCAGTTGAGCCAGCTTGAGCAGCAGATGGAGAAATTGCAGACCTCTTTAGGTGAGCTGGAGCATCAACTGGCGGATAACCGCTTATATGAAGTGGACAATAAAGCGCAACTGACCCAGACCCTTGCGCAACAGGCCACCCTGCGCGCCCAACTGGAACAGTGTGAAATGGAGTGGTTGACGCTGCAGGAGCAACTGGAAAACAGGCTCTCTTAACTTACAAAATCTCTTTATTGAGGACGTTCGCGACTTCATGCAGGCGATTTTGCAATACCCTGACATACTCTTTGGTGTCAGGGTTAATTCCCTGTTGTTTGATCTGCCTCTCCAGTTGTCCCGCAAGGCGCACCCCTTTATCGTCAGCAAAGGTGGCCAGAGCCCCCTTGATAGTATGGGCCTGATGACTGAGCGCCTGGCTGTCCCCTTCGTTTAACGCTTGATCTAATACCGTGACATACTGCTCCACTTCATCAATAAAAATCACCGCCAGCGTCTCTATGATATTAGGGATATCTCCGGCCCGCTGGATAATATTTTCTTTATTTAGAATAAACATAAGACCCGCGCTATTTCCTGTTTCAGTTGTTCACTGTCGATAGGTTTGCTGATATATCCATCCATTCCGGCCGCCAGGCAACGTTCCCGATCCCCCTGTAACACATGTGCTGTCATGGCGATAATCGGCGTATGTCCGACAATCTGTTGCTCTCTGTGGCGAATCTCCCTGGTGACAGCCAGTCCATCCTGTCCCGGCATCTGTACATCCATCAGAATCAAATCAAAGGGTTGTCTGGCTAACTGCTGTAACGCCTCTTCGCCATTGGCTGCCAGGGTGACATAATGTCCCTGCTGCTGCAGAAGAATCTGTGCCCATGTCTGATTGAGCAGATTATCTTCCACCAGCAGCAGTTGCAACGGTGTTTTATAGCTTACCTGTGCTGAAACGTCGTCTGCAGAAGTTATCTGTTTCTGTGCCATCCCCCCGGCGGGCTCCTGCTCCAACGGCAATGTGAAATAGAAGGTAGTGCCTTTACCGGGCTCACTCTCCAGCCAGATCTGCCCGCCCAGTAAACAGACCAGCGCACGGCTAATCGCCAACCCCAGCCCCGTACCGCCGTAATGTCGGCCAATGGCATTATCCGCTTGTGTAAAGGGATCAAAGACCAGGTTCTGCTGCGGATACGCGATGCCAATGCCACTATCCATCACGGTAAACAGCAGGGTCGGGCTGACGCTTTGCCCCTCCCGGACACAAACGGTCACTGTTATCTCCCCCCGGGCAGTGAATTTAAGCGCATTATCCAGCAAATTGTTCAAAACTTGCCGCAACCGGAAAGGGTCACTGTAAATCAGTTCCGGTACTGAGCCCATGATTTGCCAGTGCAGAGCGATCCCTTGTTTGCTGGCCCGTAAGCTAAAAGGATAGAGTATCTCCCCCAGCAGCGCGCGTAACATGAAAGCATGTTTATTGAGGGGATAGGGGTTATCCGAATTTTTACCCTCCTCCAGCCGGGAATAATCCAGAATATCCGTTAAGGTGACCAGCAGAGCCTGTGCTGAGGAGTGGATCAATTGCAGGGACTCACGCTGCTGCGGCTGCAGAGTATCTTGCAGTAATGACTCTATCATTCCGAGCAACCCACTCAGGGGCGTACGCACTTCATGACTCATATTGGCCAGAAACAGCGTTTTACTGCGGCTACCTGCCCGGGCATCTTGCAGCGCCTGATCCAGACTGTGGTTCAACAGTTCTGCCAGCTCACGACGGACCTGTGCCACACGCATATTGTGCCAGGCAAGAACAGCCACCACCGCCATCAGAGATAACAGCAGCACTGTTACAGTCATCATGGCAATATCCAGGCGGATAAAACTCCAGACCAGATGTAACTTATCTTCCTGTTCCAACTGCTGTAACAGTTGATATTGCCAGTAGTGCAGCAAAATCAGAAGCAGCAGGAACAGCACAATACAGCCAATCACCAAGCTTTGTTGTTGCTTTAGCCGCTCTGATAAAGTCATGCCCATGGATGGTTATCCCCGTAGTTTCATGTTGATCCCCCCGAATTTGAGTATGAGTGATCGCCCGTAAATCGACGGATTCCCCCATTACAATGTGACTTAGATCACATTAGAATAATTCTGGTTACAGTTTAATGCAGGGTACTCACAGGCCGGCTGGCAAGGAGCGAAATAAGATGATTATTCCCTGGCAAGAGATTGCCCCGGAAACGTTACACAATATTCTGGAAACCTTTGTTCTGCGCGAGGGCACCGACTACGGTGAACAGGAGTTCTCTTTGCAGCAGAAAGTGGCCCATGTGGAACGGCAATTACGCAGTGGCGAAGCCGTTCTGGTATGGTCCGAATTACATGAAACCCTCAATATTATGCCTGGTTCAGAATTCCAAAGCCAAAGCGGCGAGGAGTAACCTCCAATGCCCCTTCGTCTTTCATCTCGTGCTATTATGCTTTAATATGAACAGACGCTGGTAGGAAGATAAACATAAGTCTGCCCCGCTGTTCCGGGCGGCAAAAATAATGAGGATAAAAGCGAATGGTGCTCGGTAAACCACAAACGGATCCTACTCTTGAATGGTTCTTATCACATTGCCATATTCATAAGTATCCCTCCAAAAGTACTCTGATCCACCAGGGCGAAAAAGCGCGGACGCTCTATTATATCGTAAAAGGTTCTGTCGCTGTTCTGATTAAAGATGAAGAAGGTAAGGAGATGATTCTCTCTTATCTAAACCAAGGCGATTTTATCGGCGAGCTGGGTCTGTTTGATGAAGAGCAGGAGAGAACAGCCTGGGTAAGAGCCAAAACCGCCTGTGAAGTCGCTGAAATTTCATATAAAAAATTTCGTCAATTGATTCAGGTGAACCCTGATATTCTGATGCGTCTCTCTGCGCAGATGGCCTCCCGTCTGCAGGTTACTTCTGAGAAAGTGGGTAATCTGGCTTTCCTGGATGTCACCGGTCGTATTGCCCAAACGCTGCTTAATCTGGCTAAACAGCCCGATGCCATGACCCATCCGGATGGTATGCAGATCAAAATAACCCGCCAGGAGATTGGACAGATTGTCGGCTGCTCCCGCGAAACCGTAGGTCGGATACTCAAAATGCTGGAACACCAGAATCTGATTTCAGCCCATGGTAAAACCATCGTGGTGTATGGAACACGGTAGTTAACTATACCCGCACCTTGCTCCTCCCCCTGCCAAGG
>JBOFSC010000064.1:0-6410 GCA_051651345.1 Enterobacteriaceae bacterium | reverse complement strand
TAAGGCCGGGGCTTACGGGATCCAGGGAGAGGGAGGGCGCTTTGTGCGCTCTGTGACGGGCAGTTATCATAATGTTGTCGGTTTACCGCTGGTGGAAACCAGTGAATTGCTGGCAGAATTCATTACCCTGCGCCAGCGCACACCCTAAGGAGAGAGGATGGCTTCAGAATTATTAATCAACGTCACCCCATCGGAAACCCGCGTCGCATATATCGATGCCGGGATCTTGCAGGAAGTGCATATCGAACGAGAGGGGAAGCGGGGTATCGTAGGTAATATCTACAAGGGTCGCATTAGCAGAGTTCTGCCCGGGATGCAGGCGGCTTTTGTGGATATTGGCCTGGAGCGCGCGGCCTTTTTACATGCCTCGGATATTATGCCCCATACCGAGTGTGTGGCGGGAGATGAACAGAAAAACTTCCAGGTGCGGGATATTGCCGAGCTGGTAAGTCAGGGGCAGGATTTGATGGTGCAGGTGATCAAAGATCCTCTGGGCAGTAAAGGCGCCAGGCTGACCACTGATATTACGCTGCCCTCCCGCTATCTGGTGCTGATGCCTGGCGCGGCCCATGTGGGCGTGTCCCAGAGAATTGCCGGTGAGGAAGAGAGAGAGCGATTAAAAGCCCTGGTCAGCGATTACTGCGACGAGGCTGGGGGCTTTATTGTGCGTACGGCGGCCGAAGGGGCGAGCGAGCAGGAGTTAGCCCAGGATGCGGCCTTCCTTAAAAGGTTATGGCACAAAGTGATGGAGCGGAAACGGCGCAGCACGACCCGCTGTATGCTTTATGGGGAGCTGGCACTGGCCCAGCGTATTTTGCGTGATTTCGCCGGTGAGATCCTGGAGCGCATCCGGGTGGATTCACGTCAGACATATGATCTGCTGCTGGAATTTACCCGCGAATATATGCCGGTGATGACGGATAAGCTGGAGCACTACAGCGGCAGCCAGCCGATTTTTGATCTCTATGATGTGGAAAATGAGATTCAGCGCGCCCTGGACAGAAAGGTGGAGTTGAAATCGGGCGGCTATCTGATTATCGATCAAACTGAGGCAATGACCACTATCGATATCAACACCGGGGCTTTTGTGGGCCATCGCAATCTGGAAGAGACGATCTTCAACACCAATATTGAAGCCACTCAGTCCATTGCCCGCCAGCTTCGCCTGCGCAATCTCGGAGGCATCATCATTATCGACTTTATCGATATGAGCAATGAAGAGCACCGCCAGCGTGTACTGCACTCGCTACAACAGGCGCTCAATCGGGATCGGGTCAAAACCGGGATCAGCGGTTTTTCGCAACTGGGGCTGGTGGAGATGACACGCAAGCGCACCCGGGAGAGCCTGGAACATGTCTTGTGTGAAAATTGTCCACAGTGTAAAGGACGTGGTAAGGTGAAAATGGTGGAGACGGTCTGCTATGAGATTATGCGTGAGATCGTTCGGGTACATCATGCTTATGATGCGGACTGTTTTCAGGTCTATGCTTCCCCCGCAGTCTGTGAGACCCTGCGCAGCGATGAGTTTCCCTCTCTGGCGGAAGTGGAGCTGTTTATCGGTAAGCCGATCAAAGTCCTGATAGAGGCGCAGTATCATCAGGAACAATTTGATGTCATTATGACCTGATCAGGCACAAAAAGGAGAGCGGCGTGAAGCGATTGTCCAGGGTATTCTTCCTCTCCGGCACACTATTGCTTGTGATCATCGCGCTGCTGATAACCGGATTCCGCCTGGCGTTGCCGCAAATCGAACACTATAAACCTCAGATTGAACAAAGCGTTGCCAGGCTGACGGGCGTTCCCCTGAATATCACCAGCATTGATGCCCAATGGCGTAACTTTGGCCCGTCGCTGCAACTGCAAGGGGTTTCGGCGCGTTGGCCACAGGGGGAGTGGCAGACACAAAAAATCACCATGGCGCTGGATGTCTGGCAATCCCTGCTGCAGTGGCGCTGGCAATTCCGCAATCTGACCTTTCATCAGTTACAACTCCGTCTGACCAAAGCCCCTTTCGATCAGGAAGGGGAGAGCGACTGGTTATCCTCCTCGGTATTAAGTGATGTGGTATTGCACCAGTTGGATCACTTTACCCTGCGCGATAGCCATATTCTGTTCCCTGGTCCTGCGGGGGAAGAGGTGGCGCTGGATATTGACGAACTGACTTGGCTGAACAGTGATAAGCGCCATCGGGCGGAAGGGATGCTCTCGGTTTACAGCAATGGGCAGCAGAGAGGGCAGTTTCAGGTGCGGATGGATATGCGCGATAGAGGCGGGGCGCTGGATAAAGGCACTCTCTATCTGCAAGCCGATGATATCGATATCAAGCCCTGGTTAAGCCGCTGGTTACGCACTAATACCGGCTTGACGGGGGGCCGTTTTTCTCTGGCAACCTGGGTGGGTGTGGAAAAAGGCCAGATTCGCCGCATTGATACCCAGTTAAAACAGGGCAGCGTAGGCTGGAATAACAGTGGGGCCGGGAGTCAGGGGGAGGCGCATCATCAGTTAGCCGTGGATAATCTGTTGCTGAAAGCGCAGCGTATCGGCGATAACTGGCGTGTTGACCTGCCGCAACTGAATCTGGCAACTGATGGACAAACCTGGCCCAAAGGGCAACTGAGTGCCTGGTGGGTACCGCAGCAACAGGAGCTGCGCCTGCGAGCAGCCTCCCTCGCCGTTGAGCGCATTATGCCCCTGCTACCACCCCTGGCGCTTCTGACGCCCCAGTGGCTGGATGATATTAACCAGTGGCAGATTCAGGGAAATATTGAACGGCTGGCACTGGATCTGTCATTACAGGCCCCCGAACAGAGCCGTTTTACCCTGACATGGAACAATCTTGGCTGGCAGGCGGATAAAGAGATCCCTTTGATGGAGCACTTTTCGGGTGAGATGTCCGGCTCTTTGGCTGAGGGGCGAGCCAGACTGCGTGTGGGCAAAGGGGAGAGCCGTTATCATGGTATGTTCCGCGCCCCGCTGGAGATCGATGGGGCGCAGGCTGACCTGGGCTGGAATTACAAGAAGCAGGGCGCCTTCAGGCTCTGGGGCGACAATATTGATATTAAGGCGCGTTCCCTGTGGTTTCGTGGTCAGTTTAATTTTGATCAACCACAAGGGGGTAAACCCTGGCTGGGTATTCTGGGGGGGATCCGCCTGTACGATGCGAAACAGGCCTGGCGCTACTACCCGGAACCCTTGATGGGGACCTCCCTGACCAATTATCTCACCGCCGCCCTGCAGGGGGGCAATGTCGATGATGCCACGCTTATCTATGCCGGTAATCCCCAGGATTTTCCTTTTAACAAACGTAATGGCTTGTTTCAGGTGGTAGTGCCACTGGAAAACTCCACCTTCCAGTTTGATCCAGAGTGGCCTGCACTGGAGAATCTGAAGATTACCCTGAACTTTCTCAATGATGGCTTATGGATGTGGGCGCCTGCCGTTCGCTTAGGCGAGGTGGAGGGGCGCAACGTCCAGGCGGTGATCCCCCGTTACAGTGCGGAGAAATTACTGGTCAATGCCGAGGTGGCGGGCGATGCAGCTGAAGTGCAGAATTATTTCCGCAAAACTCCTTTGGAAAAGAGTATCGCTCAGACCCTGGATGAGGTGGTGATCAAGGGGAATATTGCCGGACGTCTGCATCTGGCTATTCCTTTTACCGAGGGGAGCCAGGTGCTGGCACGGGGCAGCGTCATGATGCCGGGTAATGATCTCACCATCAAGACATTGGGTTTAACGTTTGACCAGGTGAAGGGGCAGTTTCGCTTTAACAATGGCGATTTACGCAGTGATACCCTGTCTGCACACTGGTCCCATTTGCCTCTGACCCTGCGCTTTGATACTGAGGCCCGTGATAAAGAGTATCTGATCAACAGTGAACTGCAGGGTAACTGGTCAGCCAGGCAACTGCCCGGAGTGCCCCATAAGGTGGCGGCCAGGATCGAGGGCAAAGGGCAGTGGCACAGTAAAATCGAGGTGAAATTACCTGAAGCGGGCAAGCTGCACTATCAAGGCCAGGTGGATGTGGATCTGCGTGAAGTGAGCAGTCGCTTACCCGCGCCCCTGGATAAGCCGCAAGGGGCGGCGGCGCAGTGGAACATTGCGGTGAAAGGAGATGACAAAGAATTTACCTTAAGTGGTGCCGTCAACAATAAGCAGCACTTTAACAGTCAGTGGAGTTTGCAGGGGGAGACCCTGGCCAGACTGCTGCGCGGGGTGTGGAGCAGCGATGCCCGGGTCAGCGCTCAACTGCCTAAGGCATCTTTGTTGCGTTTGAATCTGCCGGCGCTGGATGGTATGGGCCTGGCCGATCTCCTGGTCGGGGGGGAACACGGGCAGAATATGAAAGGCTTTGCCTGGCCCGAACGTATAGAGATCACCACGCCCTCCCTGCTCTTCGCCCGGCAGCAGTGGCAGCAACTTGCTGTCACTGTGCAGAATAAGCAGGCTGGGGAGCAGTTGATTGAGCTAAAAGGGCGTGAAATTAATGGTCAGGTGGAGATGACAGCAGACAATCTGTGGCGTCTGAATTTTGCTTATCTCTACTATAATCCCCATCAACAGAGTGCAGCGGACCAGCAGAGTGACGACACTAAAGGGATGCCAGAGTCGACAAATCGGGCGCAGCCAGAGCAGCAATGGCCCTCCATTCAGTTTCAGTGTCAGGACTGCTGGCTGTTTGGTCAGCGTCTGCGTCATATTGAAGCCCAGGTGGAGACAAAGGGGAACAACCTGAAGCTGCAAAATGCGCTGGTGGATACCGGCAATACCCGTCTGCAACTGAGTGGCAACTGGCTACAGCAGGGGGGCGACAATCAGACCAAACTGAGCGGCACCCTGTCCGGTGACAATATTGGTACCAGCCTCAACTATTTTGGCCTCGATGGCTCGGTGAAGAAATCCCCCTTCAAGGTGAAGTTCGACCTCGACTGGCACGATGTGCCCTGGCAACCGCAGTTTCCGACGCTGTCAGGGACGCTGGATGTCAGTATGGGCCGGGGTGAGATCAGTGATATGGGTGGCGGCAGAGCGGGGCAGCTATTGCGCCTGCTCAGTTTTGACGCATTATTGCGCAAGCTGCGTCTGGATTTCAGTGATACCTTCGGTCAGGCATTCTATTTTGATAGTATTCGCTCACATGGCACCATTAAGCAGGGCGTGATTTATACTGATGATCTGCTGGTGGATGGTCTGGCGGCGGATATTGCCATGCGCGGTAGTGTGGATTTGGTACAAAAACGGATTGAGATGCAAGCGACGGTGGCTCCGGAGCTGTCGGCCACGGTGGGTGTCGCCACGGCTTTTGCGGTCAATCCGTTGGCAGGGGCAGCCCTGTTTGCGGCCACCAGAGTATTGGGGCCAATATGGAATAAAATATCGCTGATCCGCTATCAAATCAGCGGTAGTCTTGAACATCCGGCAGTGGAAGAGATCCAACGAGAATCCAGGGAGAAAAAATCATCATGACCCAACCCAATGTCGCTTTACTACAACTGTGTAGCGGTACCCGTGTCAAAGATAACCTGGCGCAGATTGAGCAGCAGATAAAACAGCTGCCGCCAGGTATTCAGTTAGTGGTCACTCCGGAAAATGCGCTGCTGTTCAGCCATGACGAGGAGTACCGCAAACAGGCAGAGCAGCATGATGATGGCCCCTTGCAGCAAGCGATACGTGATTTGGCGCGTCGCTACAAGGTGTGGTTATTGCTGGGCTCCATGCCCTTGATCAGCCGTGAAGATCCGCAGCATCTGACCACCAGTAGCCTGCTGTATAATGATCAGGGTGAGTTGCAGGCGCGTTACGATAAAATCCACCTGTTTGATGTCGATATCCCCGACAGTCATAAGCATTATCGCGAATCCGATGTTTATCATCGGGGACAAGAGGTCGTGGTGGTGGATACGCCGGTAGGTAAACTGGGGATGACCATCTGTTACGATTTGCGTTTCCCCGGACTGTTTCAGCAATTACGCCTCAAAGGAGCGGAAGTGATTGCGGTGCCTGCGGCTTTTACGCGTCTGACGGGTCGGGCGCACTGGGAGGTGCTGTTACGTGCCAGAGCCATAGAGACGCAGTGCTTTGTGTTGGCGCCGGCGCAGGTGGGCAGGCACAGTAATACCCGCCGCACCTGGGGACATAGCCTGGCTATCGATCCCTGGGGTAAAGTTCTTGCTAAAAATGCCGATGCGGTGGCGTCGAGCTGCGTATGGCTGGACAGGCAACTGTTACCGAAGATTCGTGAACAGATGCCGGTTATGGACCATAATCAGTTTACGTGTCGCCGAAAATAATATCATTTCAGGATATGTGTTATGAGCTTAACCGTAGTCAGTGAGCAGCTGCTTACTTCACACCAACTGAGTTATGAAGATCTGTATGGCATCCTGCAGCAGATGAGTGAAAAGCGGATCGAT
>JBOFSC010000063.1:0-1946 GCA_051651345.1 Enterobacteriaceae bacterium | reverse complement strand
AATGTTCGTTTGGGAGAAGCGGCTAAAAGGGATGTTGGAACCACTGCGGGGACTGTTGCTGCAGGGGATGACAGCCGGTTTGATGAGTTGCTTTCCTTTGGCAATGACCAGCTGGCTCTGGCAGACGCTGTGATTAATTTGCAGCGCAATGTTATTCGCGCCAGTTGCCGATAAAGGAGATCATAATGAGCGATATTTTAGGTAATCTGGTGCAATCCACCTCTGATTTAAGTGATGAGGTGATTAACCGGTTTAATCTGCTGGAGCAACGGCTGCAGGGGTTTATGACGGAAACAGAGGCTAAGTTTCATAGTTATCTCAGAGAACTGGAGAAACGGACGCCAGCAGGTTCCCCTGTTCCCTGGCCATTGGCAACACCGCCGGAAGGATGGCTGAAATGTAATGGCAATGAGTTTAATAAATCCCTTTATCCGGAATTAGCGAAGGCATATCCGAGTGGGAAATTGCCTGATCTACGTGGGGAGTTTATTAGGGGGTGGGATGATGGGCGGGGGGTTGATGCAGGGAGGGAGATTTTTAGCTGGCAAAAAGCCAGTCTGATTACAGGTGACCAAGATGCAGACTCCGTTATTTTCGCCACTGGTTTGAGAAATCCAATTTTTTTAAAGCAAGTGGGCTGGGATAAAGTACATGACTCATCACTATATCATGGTGAATCACTCAAGTGGTTTCCTCAACCGATACTTAATCAGTTGAATAAAGAAGATATTGAAATACATGCTGGCTTAACGCGCCCACGTAATATTGCATTCAACTACATTGTGAGGGCTGCATAATGACAACAGATAACCGTATTTCCAGATTAGTGCAATCATCAGGAAAATTGACAGAGGAAGTATTGGAAAAATTTCTGCTGCTTGACCAGCGCTTACAGGAAATTAAAACGGAATTAGACCACCGTACTCCGATTGGCTCCCCCGTTCCCTGGCCTATGCCATTGCCACCAGAGGGCTGGTTTAAATGCAATGGGGCCAGTTTTGATAAGAAACTATATCCACTGTTAGCGCTGGCATATCCAGATGGGAAACTACCAGATCTACGTGGGGAATTTCTTAGAGGATGGGATGATGGGCGGGGAGTTGATGTGGGACGTAATATGTTGAGCTGGCAAAGTGATGCGATCAGAAATATTGTGGGAGTTTTTGGCATTAATGGCAGAACTGCCCATTTTGGGTCTGTTTCTGGGGTTTTTTCAGCGACAGAGGGAGTGGATTATGTTGGGGGCGGCGACAATAGTAAAGGGGGGATTAGTTTTGATGCCTCCAGAGTAGTTCCAACAGCTGCAGATAATCGCCCCCGCAACATCGCCTTTAATTTCATCGTGAGGGCTGCATAATGACAACAGAAACATCATTGACCGACCTTATTAATTCAACGGGTAAGCTGACTGATGAAGTGGTAAAGAAATTCATCCTTTTGGAACAACGGTTACAGACTGCCATTACAGATTTCGAATGTCGTACCCCCGTTGGAATGCCTATGCCTTGGCCTTCAGCCACTCTTCCTGATGGCTGGTTAAGTTGTAATGGCGCACCATTCGACAAACTGAAATATCCCCAATTAGCAGAGTTATACCCTGGTGGTTATACACCAGATTTGCGTGGGGAGTTTATTCGAGGTTGGGATGACAGAAGTAATCGTGTCATATTATCTCAACAAAAAGGCTCATTGGTTGGTTATGAGACCGGGGCCACTATTCCCGATGGTGTTTGGTCAATATCTGTAAAAAATAGTCCAACGATTCAACATTCTCAGGAGGTGTTGGGTTTAGATAGTTATGATTCGAATATACGTAGGATCTTTAGGATCAACCAACTGATAACGATAGAAAAAATGACGTATTTTTAGAAAAAAGAGTGGAAAGTGTGCTGTGATCATGATCAAATGATCATTCGCCAAAACAACCAACACAACCAACACAACCA
>JBOFSC010000062.1:0-2654 GCA_051651345.1 Enterobacteriaceae bacterium | reverse complement strand
CCTGGGCCGAGAGAAAACCCTGCTGGTGGTGACCCATCGCCTGACCGGTCTGCAGCACTTTGACCAGATTATCGTTATGGATCAGGGTACCATTGCCGAGCAGGGAACACACAGCTCACTGCTGGCGCTGAAAGGACGTTACGCCCAGTTTTACCACAACCTGGATGAGCAATGATCCTGCAATTGACTGAACTGTCAGAGACATCACTGGATTTCCCTCCCGTGAGTCTGGCACTCACTCATCCCAATGGGCTGCTGGCCTACGGTGGCGATCTCCGCCCTGAGCGATTGCTGCGCGCCTATCAGCACGGTATCTTTCCCTGGTTTACCCAGGGAGAGCCCCTCCTGTGGTGGAGTCCCGATCCCCGCGCCATTCTCTGGCCGGAGCAACTGCATATAAGCCGCAGTGCGCGCAAATTTCTGCGCAGTGCCCCCTATCAGGCCACACTCAATCGCGATTTTCCGGCGGTGATCCGTCAGTGTGCTATTTCTCGTCAGGGGGCCACCTGGATCACCCGGGCTATCGAACACGCTTATGTTGCGCTGCACTATCAGGGCGTCGCTCACTCTGTGGAGATTTGGCAGGAGAACAAACTGGTTGGCGGGCTCTATGGGGTGGCGCAGGGGGCTCTATTCTGCGGTGAATCGATGTTCAGTCACGCCGATCACGCCTCCCGAATGGCTATCAGCGTATTTTGTCAGCATTTTATCGCCCATGGTGGTAAACTGATAGATTGTCAGTCTCTCAATGCGCACACCGCATCTCTGGGGGCCTGTGAAATCGAACGCAGTACTTTTTTAAGTTATCTGGCGGAATTGCAACAAAAAAAACTGTCTACTGACTGCTGGCAGACACAAATTCTTCCTGCTTAATATACTGTTTGTTATAGATAAAATGATAAAACCGGCCAGAATGCCAGAGAATCTATGGACTTTCCTTTACTCTTGTCCGGTTTTTCGGCATGATCTTGCCGTTTTAAATTAAGGCAGTCACTATCCTGAAGAGGACTCAATGGCCAAAGAAGATAATATTGAAATGCAAGGTACCGTTCTGGATACCTTGCCGAACACGATGTTCCGGGTAGAGCTGGAAAACGGGCATGTCGTCACCGCACATATCTCCGGTAAGATGCGTAAAAACTATATCCGCATTTTAACCGGTGACAAAGTCACTGTGGAGTTAACTCCCTATGATTTGAGTAAAGGGCGTATCATTTTCCGCAGCCGCTAAGCACATCCGGGTAGCTGGCAATCAGGGTTGAATCAACGCTTTTTTCCCAACCGTGGCACCTTTCCGTCCCCTGGATATCACTATGCAACGCCTGACACTCTCCCCCAACTCACGGGAGAGAGTGAACACTTGTATGCCATAGTGATATTGCCAGGCAGAGAATCTCACTCAGGCGGGGAGGTTAATGTACCGCCCCTTCCTCTCTTCTCCTGGTCGTACTCATAAAGCGGTAGGTTAAGGCGCTGCCATCGCTGGTCACGCCAACGGTCACCGCGCCACCCTCCACCAGGCTGCCAAACAGCAGTTCATTAGCCAGTGGCTTCTTCAGATTCTCCTGAATCGCACGGTTCATGGGACGGGCCCCCATGGTCTGGTCATATCCCTTAACGGCCAGCCAGTTTCTCGCCTCCTCGGTTACCTCAAGGGAGACCCCTTTGGCATCCAGTTGCGCCTGTAGCTCCACAATAAACTTATCCACGACCTGCTTGATCACCTCTGGCTGCAGACTGTTAAACCAGATGATATTATCCAACCGGTTGCGGAATTCTGGGGTGAACAGCTTTTTAATCTCCGCCAGGCCATCCGAACTGTTATCCTGCTGTTTAAAACCAATAGACTGGCGCTGTAACTCCTGCACGCCCGCATTTGTGGTCATCACCAGAATAATATTGCGGAAATCCGCCTTGCGGCCATTGTTATCCGTCAGCGTACCGTGGTCCATCACCTGCAGCAGCAAGTTAAAGACATCCGGATGGGCCTTTTCGATCTCATCCAGCAGCAATACCGCATGGGGATGTTTAATCACCGCATCGGTCAGCAGACCAGACTGCTCAAAGCCCACATAGCCGGGAGGAGCACCGATCAAGCGACTGACGGTATGACGCTCCATATATTCGGACATATCAAAACGCAGCAGTTCAATATTCAGCAGATTGGCCAGCTGCACCGTGACCTCGGTCTTACCCACCCCCGTGGGTCCGGCAAACAGAAATGAACCTACCGGTCGCTGTTCAGGGCCCAATCCGGCACGGCTCATCTTAATGGCCTCAGTGAGCACCTCGATGGCCTTATCCTGACCAAATACCCGCATCTTCATGCGATCGCCCAGGGTTTTCAGAATATCCCTGTCGGTAGAAGAAACCGATTTTTCCGGAATGCGCGCAATACGCGCCACCACGGATTCGATATCGGTGACACCTACGCTCTTTTTGCGTTTACTGACCGGCAGCAGGCGGCTGCGCGCCCCCGCTTCATCGATCACATCGATGGCTTTATCCGGCAGGTGGCGATCATTGATATATTTCACCGACAGATCCACCGCTGCACGCAGTGCCTTGGCGCTGTAACGGACATCATGGTGCGTTTCATATTTCAACTTCAGGCCGCTCAGAATACGGTAAGTCTCCTCGGGCGAGGGCTCCAC
>JBOFSC010000061.1:0-1557 GCA_051651345.1 Enterobacteriaceae bacterium | reverse complement strand
AGAGCAGCATCTGACACAACCGGTGGATCTGATATTGCTCCATGCGGTTCTGGAGTGGTTAGCCGAGCCGCAAGAAACATTACTTTTATTACAGCGCTGCTTGCGGACCGGAGGTATGTTATCCTTGCTTTTTTATAATAAAAACGGCCTGCTGCTGCGCAATGTCCTGTTAGGCAATCTGGCTTATGTTAACGCGGGTATGCCGAAACGCAAGAGACGCTCTCTCTCCCCGGATCATCCTCTTGAACCAAATCTGGTCTATGATTGGTTAATGGAAATGGGAATGACGATCACCGGTAAAACCGGCGTGCGGGTATTTCATGACTATCTGCATGATAAGCAGCAGCGAGAGACGTCTCAATTGCTGGCACTGGAGCAGCGCTACTGTCGGCAGGAGCCCTTTATCAGTCTGGGGCGCTATATCCATGTGATGGCCTGTAAGCCGGAGCAAAAGGACAGAGTATGAGTGAGTTTTCCCAAACAGTACCAGAACTGGTCGGTTGGGCGCGGAGCAACGATTTTGCCATCACGCTGCCACCGGAGCGGCTCTCTTTTATGCTGGCGGTGGCCACCTTAAACAGTGAGCGAATCGATGGCGAAATCAGTGAAGCCGAGCTGGTGGACTGCTTTCGCATGGTGAGCAAAGTCTTTGAACATGCCGATGATTCGATCACAACCCGCGCGAACAATGCCATAAACGATCTGGTGCGTCAGCGCCTGTTAAACCGTTTTACCAGTGAGCTGAGTGAAGGCAACGCCATCTATCGTCTGACCCCCCTGGGGATCGGCATCACCGACTACTACATTCGCCAGCGTGAATTTTCCACCTTACGCCTTTCCATGCAGTTATCCATTGTGGCTCAAGAGTTAAATCGCTCTGCTGAAGCGGCGGAAGAGGGCGGTGATGATCTGCACTGGCACCGTCTGGTATTTGCGCCGCTGAAATACTCCGTGGCGGAGATCTTTGACAGCATCGATATGACCCAGCGCATTATGGATGAGCAGCAACAGCAGGTTAAAGGTGAAATCGCCCAACTGCTCAATCAGGACTGGCAGACAGCTATCTCCAGCTGCGAACAACTTCTGTCAGAAACGTCAACCATTCTGCGCGAATTGCAGGATACTCTGGAGGCGGCGGGAGATAAACTGCAGGCCAATCTGCTGCGTATTCAGGAAGCGACCCTGAGCAACGATGAACTGCATTTTGTCGATAAGCTGGTGCTGGATCTGCAAAATAAACTGGATCGCATCATCAGTTGGGGCCAACAAGCCATCGACTTATGGATCGGTTACGATCGCCACGTGCATAAATTTATTCGTACCGCCATCGATATGGATAAAAACCGGGTCTTTTCCCAGCGTCTGCGTCTGTCGATTCAGAACTATTTTAGCCAGCCCTGGGGGCTCACGGTGTCCAATGCGGATCGTCTGCTGGATATGCGAGATGAAGAGCTGGCGCTGCGCAATGAAGAGGTCACCGGAGAGCTGCCGGATGAGCTGGAATATGAAGAGTTCAGTGAACTGAATGAGCGTATGGCACAATTTATTGCCGAAGAG
>JBOFSC010000060.1:0-2399 GCA_051651345.1 Enterobacteriaceae bacterium | reverse complement strand
CAGCTACCAGATTGAGGGTAAACCTCTTATTAGTCAGTTTAGTGGCCGAATCCAACGTGGCGATAAAATCGCGCTGGTGGGTCCCAATGGCTGTGGTAAAACAACGTTGTTGAAGTTGCTGCTGGATCAAATTAAGCCGGACAGCGGCACGGTTCACTGTGGTACCCGGCTGGAAGTCGCCTATTTTGATCAGCATCGTGCCACCCTGGATCCTGAAAAAACGGTGATGGATAACCTGGCTGAAGGCAAGCAGGAAGTGATGGTGGGCGGATGTTCACGCCATGTGTTGGGCTATTTGCAGGATTTCCTGTTTCCCCCCCAACGGGCGATGACCCCGGTTAAAGCGTTGTCCGGTGGTGAACGAAATCGTCTGTTGCTGGCGCAGCTTTTTGTCCGTCCCAGCAATCTGCTGATTCTCGATGAACCTACCAACGATCTGGATATCGAAACATTAGAGTTACTGGAGGAACTGCTGGATAATTACCAGGGCACAGTGCTGCTGGTGAGCCATGACCGACAGTTTGTCGATAACTGTGTCACGGAGTGCTGGATCTTCTCCGGGCAAGGGGTTATCGAACGTTATCCCGGCGGATATTATGATGCTATGGAGCAGCAGGCCGTTGCAAAACCCCTGAAAGCGATACTGACCCAAAAGGAAAATATCTCTGAAGAGAAGGCAGAAAAAGCTTCATCGACCAGGCGAAATAGCAATAAACTGAGCTATCATTTAGTCAGGGAGCTGCAGCAGTTACCACAAAAAATTGAGCAACTGGAACAGCAGTTGGCTGCCCTGCAGGCGCAGGTGAATGATGATCAGTTTTTTGCACAATCCCATGAACAGACCAGCGCTGTCCTGTCGGAATTGGCGACAGTGGAAAGTGAGTTGGAACAGACTTTTGCCCGTTGGGAGGAGTTAGAACAGCGTAATAACGAATAATTATATTGATAAATATTCAAGGAAAACTATTTATTATTAACTGATTAGTGTGAACTTTGCGCCTTGCATTTTAGTCAAAATCGCGGTATTTGATAGAAGCATAAATGTAGTAGGTTGTCGTTTGAGTAGTGATGATACGTTATTAGATCCTATCGTCTGGATTCCAATATGAAGGAAATACAGCATGAAGAGACAGAAACGAAATCGCCTGGAAAGGGCTCATGCACGCGGGTACCAAGTTGGGTTGTCGGGGCGTTCCAAAGAGTTGTGTCCTTACCAGTCGCTGGATGCGCGCTCACACTGGTTGGGAGGATGGCGCAAAGCTATGGAGGACAGGATGGTACTGGCATAAACTAAAAAACCTGTCCCTCAACATCAATATCCCCTCTCCCGACAGTGGGAGAGGGCTGCACCATTAAAAACTGCTGGTATCAGTAAACAGTCCCACCTGAAGGTCGGTTGCGTTATAGATCACCTTGCCATCGACCAGCACCTCTCCATCAGCAATTCCCATCACCAGACGACGGTTAATCACTCGCTTAAAATGGATGCGATAACTGACTTTTTTCGCGCTGGGCAGGATTTGACCGGCAAATTTAACTTCTCCCACGCCTAAAGCGCGTCCTTTGCCTTTCGCGCCCAGCCAGCCGAGATAGAATCCCACCAACTGCCACATGGCATCCAGACCCAGACAACCTGGCATCACCGGATCGGTGATAAAATGGCAATCAAAGAACCAAAGGTCGGGGTGGATATCTAATTCTGCTTCAATATAGCCCTTGTTATACTGTCCGCCCTGTTCACTGATATCGACGACTCTGTCCATCATTAACATGTTGGGTGCAGGCAGCAGCGGACCACCTTCATCAAACAGTTCACCACGGCTGCAGGCCAGAAGATCTTCCAGAGTATAGGAGTTACGTTTCTCAAACATAGATATAAATCAGCCTTAAAAAGTATCGTTACTGTGAAAACCAGGTCAGCCAGCGTAAGCCCCGCGGCAAATGACGTTTATCCAAAGCAGTGGCCTGGCTGATCCTCCCCTGGATAATGTTCAACAGGTTGAGTGTATCATCACTTCTATAGGGTATCCCAGTCAAAACAGGTAAAGCATCTGCCACAGTCTCTACCGCCCAGAGATTAAACGTGCCTTCACGGACCGCACTGAGTACCTGATCATTGAGACAAAGATTGACCAGATTGCTTGCGGGCAGGATCACCCCCTGTTCTCCGGTCAGACCACGGTGCTGACAGAGTGCGAAAAAGCCCTCGATCTTTTCATTGACACCGCCAACGGGTTGCACATTACCAAATTGATCCACTGAACCGGTGACCGCGATGGATTGATTAATGGGTTGCTGTGACAGAGCACTGATAAAAGCACATAATTCTGCCAGGGAAGCGCTGTCGCCATCAATTTCACCATAAGACTGCTCAAATACTACCGAAGCGGCAAAGGGAA
>JBOFSC010000059.1:0-3986 GCA_051651345.1 Enterobacteriaceae bacterium | reverse complement strand
CAAGGGAGAGATTGATAAACGACGGTGCCGCGTGATACCAGGATTTAAAGCGCATCACATCGGAGAAAATGGGCATCACCCCGTAAGAACCGGCAGGCACTTTGGCCGCCATCTCCTCCAGCAGGCTATAAGCATCCACCCCCAAACGTTGTGCCACCCCTTTTTCTTCGGCACAAAAGACATCCCGAAACCAGCGCATGGTAAGGCCGGTAAAAAAGCTGATGCACTCCGCCTGCACCAGGCCCGGGATCACATGGGGATTAATGCGGATATTCATCTGCGGATCGGTCACAGGCGCAGGCAAGTTCACCACCTGCTGCCAAAATGTGCCGCCAATCACGGCGGTCTGGGCGGCTTTTACCACCCCCAGGCCGAGGCAGCCCAACTGCACATCGCCTCCCCCCATCACCACCGGGGTACCGGCTCTCAGCCCACTCTGGGTGGCAGCCTGGGCGGTTACCTGCCCCAGCAGCGTCCCGGTTTCTCTGACCGGAGAGAGAAAATCGGCTCGTAAACCCGCCATCTCCAGCAACTCCCTACGCCAGTCACGGCTGGAGAGATCTAACATCCCCGTGGTACCGGCATTGGAGGGATCCACCGCCAGTTCGCCGCACAACATATAAGCCAGCCAGTCACTGATCATGCTTAATGTGCCAGCCTGATGATAAATATCCGGTCGATGATGGGCCAGCCAAAGCAGACGGGGCATGGCACCCAGCGCCAGGGTTTGCCCAGTAATATGGTACACCTCGGATTCAAATTGCGACTCGTGCAGCTCCTTAAGCTCGCTCACTTCGTGATCGGCACGCGCATCTACATTGGCGCAGGCCCAGATGGGTTCCCCGCTACGGTCATAAAGCACGATACCTTCGCGCATCGAGCAGGCCGCCAGCGCACAAATATCGGCGGCATCAATGCCTGAAAGATGCAGCGCCTGGCGAATACAGCGACAGGCCAACTGCCAGTTATTATTGAGATCAAATTCCATTGAACCGGGAACTTCAGGAACCGGTAAATGAATCCATTCCGATTGAGCCACCGCCTGTTGCTTACCAGTAAGATCGAAGATCACTGCCCTTATACTGCCGGTGCCTGCATCCAGAGCCATCAGATATCGTGCCATGCCACCTCCTCGTCTATACCCTGTCCTTTATCGCCGCCATGGATTGGCTTGTGATAACAGAAAGTTTCAGGAAAAATAACATTACAACACATAGTATATTGCAACCAAGAAACTCAGGGTGTGAGATAGCTCGCTTTAGTTTTAGTCGGTAATGGTGCTATCCTGTCACAGCAGTATGCAGTCAAAAATTTGTAAGATCAGTACAATAACGGGAGCATACCGATGGCAGATTTAGATGATATTAAAGATGGAAAAGATTTTGGTATTGGCATCAAACAGATCAACCCCCATTTTACCCTGAAAGGCTGTGGCTCGCTGGATTGGGGCATGCAATCGCGCCTGGCGCGCATATTTAACCCTAACACCAACAGAACCATCATGCTGGCCTTTGACCACGGCTATTTTCAAGGCCCCACCAAAGGACTTGAGCGCATCGATCTCAATCTGGCCCCCCTGTTTGAACTGGCTGATGTACTGATGTGTACCCGTGGTATACTGCGCTCTGTGGTACCGGCTGCCTGCAATAAACCGGTGGTATTAAGGGCTTCCGGGGCTAATTCCATTCTGTCTGAACTCTCCAATGAGACCGTGGCCGTCGATATGGAGGATGCCCTGCGTCTCAATGCCTCTGCCGTTGCCGCACAGGTCTATATCGGTTTGGAATATGAGCATCAGTCCATCAAAAATGTCATCCAATTGGTCAATAGTGGGATGCGTTATGGTATGCCCGTGATGGCGGTCACCGGCGTGGGCAGTAATATGGCAAGAGATCAACGTTATTTTTCACTGGCCAGTCGTATTGCCTCTGAAATGGGTGCCCAGTTGATTAAGACCTATTATATCGAACCCGGATTTGAGCGTGTTGCCAGTGGCTGTCCGGTGCCTATCGTGATTGCCGGCGGTAAAAAAATGCCGGAGCGTGAGGCGCTGGAGATGTGTTACAAAGCGATTGATCAAGGGGCCAGTGGCGTGGATATGGGGCGTAATATTTTTCAGTCGGAAACGCCGATCGCGATGTTGAAAGCGCTGCACGCTATCGTGCATGAAAATGCCTCTGTGGATCTGGCGTGGGAGCTGTTTCAGAGTGAGAAACATCAATCGCAGGCTTGAGAGGTTGCAGGTAGCAAAATTCCCCTCCGTGGAGGGGTGGCGCGGCAGCGCCGGGGTGGTCCGGCACTGCACGAGATAGAGTAAATTAGGTTTTCATGTATCACATATTCGAACTGTGGATGTTTTACAGAGTTGAAATGAGGATGTGGCGTATTAACCACCCCGGCGCTAGCGCGCCACCCCTCCACGGAGGGGAATTAATCAGCTCCCCGTTTTGTGTAGGTACTTATGCTCACGGGAGGGGATATTAAAGGAGCAACTTATGCATGTCACCCTGGTCGAGATCAATGTTAAACCGGATAAGGTAACCCAGTTTCTGAAGGTGTTTCGCCTTAATCATGAAGGCTCCATCCGTGAGCCGGGCAATTTGCGCTTCGATGTGTTGCAGGATCAATCCATTGCCACACGCTTTTATATCTATGAAGTCTATAAGAGTGAAGAGGCTGCCAGCGCTCATAAAAAGACCGCGCACTATCTGGCCTGTGTCGATGCGCTGGAAGAGCTGATGTCAGAGCCGCGCAAAAAGCAAAGTTTTACGGGAGTCATGATAAATACAGCAGGTGCAGACCCCTCTGTCTGCCCGAAACCATAAAACATTTTATACTACTACGGTTGTACGAAGAGGCTCAGAAATTGATATTACCGGCGATCCCCCCCACAAACGCATTATCCACCTGCTTCACCGCACCAGGGGTGGTAATCAACTGTAAATTGGGCCGAATCTGCAACCATTGTGTTGCCTGAATATTGTAATAGATCTCATAGTCATATTCTGAGCCACTCTGCACTGGCACATAAGCCGGATTGTGATAATCAACGAGCGAAGCAGCCGCATTCTTATCACGCTGCATCTGGGTATAAGAGGAGTTGATGTGAATACGGGCGGCACCAATCCCTATCTCATCCTGGGGACGGGCATCAAACGGACCTTTCCATGTTAACGAAATAGACTGATAGTTATCAATTTTTGCCGTCTGGCGGTCATTGACCTGACCTTGCAGCGTTACGCCAATCCCCCGATCCGCACTGCCTCCCATACTGGTTAACTGTTGTTGCAACAACAGATAACCACCATAAACAGAGTCCGTATCATGATAACCATCAGGGCTCCATGAACCATACTTATTATCGTTGGCGGAAGAATAGTAATAGCCGATACGATAATTGCCCGGCAATTTGTCCGGTCCCCATTTTGGCTGCCAGCCGAATTCAATGGGCACCAGATTACCTTTAGTGGGATGGAAATCCAGACGGAAGCCATTTCCACGCTCATAATTATTGGGGTTCTGTTGATACCAGCCCACCTGGAAGTAGCTTTCCGGGGTAAAATTCAGCCTTACCCGCCCGCCCCACTGCGAAACAGGCCAGTTAAACCAGTGATCACCGCGCCAGTTGCCCACCTGTCCCCCACCAAAAGCCAGATTCTGAAATTTGCTATCCATACTGTCAAAGTCTTCCCCGGTGGTGACCCGACCTGCTTTAATATCCAGAATATGGTCAAATAACCCTTGTCGCAGCCAGAACTGAGTCAGGCGCCAGGTTTGCCCACGCCCGTAGACTTCCTGTACGGAAGAGAGCATACCGCTACGTGGATCGCCAATCTGTGAAGAGAGATCCCGTCCATTACGATCTGTCACCGTCATTTGGAACTCCGCATCCTGCCAGTTCAAGAGCTTTTGTAAATCCAGATTCATACCAAAAGCCCACTGATCGCTGTAACGCATCGTCGTTGAACTCTGATATCCCCGGCCAG
>JBOFSC010000058.1:0-2440 GCA_051651345.1 Enterobacteriaceae bacterium | reverse complement strand
TACACTCCACAATCAGGTCGATCATCACCATCACTAACTGAGGCGCGGAAGGTGACAGACGGGCCACCATCTCCAGCAGTTCATCTAACTGGGCCTGGCGGATGGAGGTGCGCCAGTCCGCTTCAGAAATCACAAAGTCGGCCTTGGTGCGGGTAATGTCGTTTTCCGGCAGTCCGTCGTTGATATGCACATATTCGGGGACGCCTTTCATATTGGTGATGCGAAACTCTTTTTCACTGGTAAAAAACTGCTCCAGCAGGGAAAGCAATTTCTCGCCATGAAGCTGAGAGGCAAAACGGAGATTGTCGAATATTTTGGCGGTCGCCATACTGCCCTGCTCCTGACGTCTGCCGATTGCCACACCGGAGGTAGCGTTGGTTCTTCGCCCCAGCAGTTCATCCGTGACACCGGATTGCTGCTGTATCATCGCAATCGAACGGCTCATCAGTTCCAGATGGGCAGGGGCTAAATCCCGGTCAGCATTGAGCAGCAGTTCGGCTCCCCGCCGTTTGATAATCACCGCATTGGGCAGAGAGACCTGCTCCAGAAAATTGCTCATATCCGGCACCGCATCTTCACTCATGACCACTTTATTAGTACTTAAGATATGCAGGGCCTTGGAAGCGCGTTTGTTGATATCATCCTGGATATCTTTCATGCCACGGATCATCCCGTAGGGTTGTCCGTTCCTCCCCTTGCGGTAACCCCATATCGGGGTGAAAGGAAACTGATTATGCCGGTAGGGTGAAGGGCCGGACCAGAGTAACCCTGCCTGCGTTAAAATCGCCACCTGCATACCTAAGGACTGACTGGTAACTACCCTGGCGTCTGTTTCAACCGCTTCCCGGTGGCGGGGGTTTTTGCGGTTAAAAACTTCTCCGGAAAGTTCTCCACCCCGGATTTTCTGCACGGTGGACGGGGTGCGATACCACACCTCAATCAGGCGGACCTGCTCCCTGTCCCACGACTCAATATTAAGATGTTCTGCCTCTTCATCCGGCTCTGACAGGTGGGTCTGGCTGCTCGCTTTCAGTATCCCTTTACGCTCAGGGAACATGTGCAGGGCCAGATCCAGATCGACAATTTTGGTGCGAATAAGATAACGCGCGTCCGATAAGTCCATTTCAGTGCAGGATGAGTCCACCAGGACATTGCGCCAGGATTCGTAGCGCTCGTAGACGGGTTCGGATTCTTCATCCGTCTGAACTCCGCATTCCAGCCAGCCCAGGCCGACTTTGACCGCATCTTCAAAGGCCCGCGATTTATGAAACTGAGAGCGGTTGACATCAGAGAGGTATTTCATGAGCTGGCTTTTACGCTCTGCCGGTTTGCCATCTTCTTTTCTGCGGGGGAGGATTTTGTAATCACTGCGGCCCCGCTTTTCTGTCCCAATGACCCAGTTGATGGTGGAGGCGATCACGTTGTACACCAGCGGTGCCTGTCCCCGCGCCTTTAAAATGGCTTTATCGGCATCACTCCACTGGTCGTTGTCGTAGTAATCTTCATCTTCTGCCATGGCCCTGCGGTTATCAGCCTGGCAATCTCTCTCCCTGTGGTAGTAACGCAGCAGTTTCTCATGCAGACGGCGGTTCTCTTCGCTGTCGAGTTTGTGGCGTTTGAGGACAGGCAGGGTATCGGTCTCTTGCCTGCGGGGAGAACCTTCCTGCACCGTGAACCCGTCCTGTTCTTCAGACATCGGCCAGGACCTTTTGGCTGCGGGTTTTGCCCTCACAGGTGACTGAAACTTCACCCGTGACGTTATCTGTGGGTGGTTTGGGCGGAATATTCAGCAGTTCCCCCAACTCGTCACGAATGATCCCGGCAAGCCTTATCAGCGTGAAACAGTTGTACTGATCCAGCCCCAGTGCCTGCGCAAACTGAAAACAGGCCAGCGCCACATGCTGCGGTTCGCCCATTTCTTCTGACCAGATCCAGGCATTGTCCATGGGGACAACACAGGGGGTGACAGCGCGAAGCGGGGCATGGGAGGGGATCAAGACCAGAGCGGGTCTGTTCTCTGCACCCATCCAGGTGCCATAGACACGAATGTCTCCGTGCCGCCGGGTAAAGGCGTGGCGGGTTAAGTCGATAAAGGGTTTCATGGGAATTTGCTGTCGATTTGTTAAAAATAGCGTGTTACTATTCGGGCAATATCACAAAGCCATTAAAGGATTAGAGCAATGTATATGTACCCTGGTCGTGAAAATGACTATTACAGGTCTGTGGGTCTGGCCGAAGCACAGCAACTGGATTTCCTTGCCTCTTCTCTGGCCCATCGCCATATTCAGGATTATTACACCCGCAGTGAATTCACACGGGAAGTCGCCCAGTTTCGTAATGATAAAAGCCGCATCCTCAGTTTAGATCCACGGGACAGCTATGACAGGAGTGCGCTTTTTGCGAAGAAAAAGCAGGCGATGCTTGACCTTAAAGAAGAACG
>JBOFSC010000057.1:0-1211 GCA_051651345.1 Enterobacteriaceae bacterium | reverse complement strand
ACAACATCAGCCCGCCGTGCTGCAACTACAGCAGATCGATTTAAGTGAACTGATCACGGCATTACAGCAGAAGCAATTTGCGCTGTCAGGACAGATTAATGGGGCCTTACCCCTCTATTTACAGGATGCCAACTGGTGGGTGCGCGATGGCTGGCTGGCCAATCGCAACAGCCTGACCCTGCGTCTGGATCAACAGTTGGCCGATGATATCAGTGCTGATAATCTCAGTGCGGGTGTGGCCCTGGAGTGGTTACGTTATCTGGAGATCTATCGTTCCAGCGCCACGGTGAACCTGGATAAACAGGGTAATATGACCCTGTCAGCCCGGATAAAAGGGTATAATACCCAAAAAAGTCGGCAAAAAGTGGTGCAGTTAAACTACAACCATAGCGAGAATATTTTTCAATTGTGGCGCAGCCTGCGCTTCGGTGACAATGTACAGGAGTGGATCAATGAATCAGCCACCTGGCCCAAAAGGGGGAAACATGAGTAACTGGAAGGTGTCTGTTCTGCTTCTTTTCTGGCCTTTGCTGGGATGTGTTCCCAGAATTGAGGTTGCGACACCAAAAGAGCCGATTACCATCAATATGAATGTCAAAATCGAGCATGAAATTCGTATCAAGGTGGATAAAGATGTCGAACAGCTTTTGAAACAGCGCAGCGATCTTTTTAGATAAAGGGAAGACCAGGGTGCAGTGAGGGGCATATGAAACAGAAATTTATCAGGGTGTTGTGCCTGGCAGGGTGTTTAAGCTTTTTATTAAGCGCTGCCGTTTATGCCCTGACGCTTGAAGAGGCCAGAGTTCAGGGGCGCGTCGGGGAAACTGAGAGCGGCTATTTGGGGGCGGTGCAGAGTGATGCTGAAACAACGCAACTGGTGGCGCGGATCAACAGCGAACGGGAGCAACAATATCGGCTGATTGCGCAAGAGAATCATATTTCAGTGAAAGAGGTGTTGCAGATCGCCGGTAAAAAGCTGGTCGCCCGTGCAGCTAAAGGGGAGTATATCCGTAGCAGCCAGAATCAGTGGGTACAGCAGGAGTGATGTTTTCCTTATCCTTATGTTGGATCTGCTCCTAAATTCCCCTCCGTGGAGGGGTGGCCCGTCAGGGCCGGGGTGGTTAATACGCCATATCCTCATTTCAACTCTGTAAAACATCCGCTGTTCGACTATTTGATACACGAAAATCTAATATACTCTGTCGCGTGCA
>JBOFSC010000056.1:0-9682 GCA_051651345.1 Enterobacteriaceae bacterium | reverse complement strand
GTTTGAGCCTGCGGAAGTCCCCACAGATGTGCCGCAAACCGAAAGTGTCTCTGAGGTGGCGCTGCCTGCCACTGTCGTTGTGAGTCGTGAGTCAGAAATTCTGGAAAGTCACAGCCCTGGGCAGCCTGTGCCAGAGGTGGAGAAAGAGATCCTGGTTCAGGGGCACAAGTATGCCGCCGCCCCTATGACCAGAGCGCCAGCGCCTGAAGACACCCCTGTGGTGCCCGTGATCAGCCACTGGCAGCGGCCTGATTCCACGTTTACCGGCAGAGGTGCTGCCGGGGCTCACATTGCCTCTAATCAGTCCAGCGCTCCGGCAGGTAAGCCCGCCGAGTAACCAGACAGGCCCTCCCCCTCTTTTATCAGGGGGAGGGCTGTAAGCCAAATACAACTCACAAAATATCATTTGTAAAAATAACAATAGCTTAAATGAGTAATATTTCCCCTTTCCAGATATTGGCTGGGTATATTACCGAGAAATGGCATTTATCACTGAGAAAGGACAATGATTGTCAGGGAAAGGGATTTGTTTCTGAAAAAGACAATCTGCCGCTATCAAACAGTGACAGCGACAGATTAAAAACGATATCTGTTGTTTTATTGATTAAATCGCAACAACATTCACCGCTGAAGGACCTTTTTGACCATCCTGGACTTCGAATTCCACATTCTGACCTTCAGCTAAAGTTTTAAACCCATTTCCCTGAATTGCGGAGAAATGAACAAAAACATCTTTGCTGCCATCAGCGGGAGTAATAAAACCAAATCCTTTGCTCTCGTTGAACCACTTCACTTGACCCTTGATCTTCACCATCTTCTGTATTTCCTATCGATAATAAACACGCCATCAGGCGCTACTTATGTACACCAGATAACATAGAAATATCTCCACACCGTTTCGCACATTGCAGACTTTCCAGCGCTCCTATATTCCTGTTCTGAAACAGAGCGCAGGAAATAACGAGGCACGAAAACAGTGCTGTCGGAGACAAGCGGTTATGGAGGCATATGAAGGAAGAAACAGAGAAGTGGTATCACATGAAAGTGCATTTATTCGAAACATCTTTACCACAAATCTTGCCAACATAAAAAAACAGAGCCTCACTTCCTCTCATTTACGTTGGCGTTATCACATACTCCGCTCATGATGGCAAGCCATTTTTCACTTCTTGCACTGCTTATTGACAAAAAATTTGTATGACTTCACAAAAAAAATAGCTGGCACGATTTAAATCACCCTATTTTTCTACCCAGCGCACCAAATCATCCATGTAGCAGAAGTCTCTCAATTTGTTATTTTGTAACAAATAACAAATATTGTAGTGATGCATTACTCTCTCAAGTAAAAGCAACTTGAGAGAGGAGACAATGAAAAATCAGGCGAGCTTTAGTGGCGCTGGCAAGTCTCATATTGAGACTCTTCAATTTGGGAAATGCCTTGCTGGAGAACAGAGATCAACTGGCGGGCCACATCTGTTGTCAACCATAAGGTGCGATCGATACCAACCTCCTCGCCCCCTGATAGCTCCGATGCATCGAGATAATGGACTCTCAACATCATCGCATCATAAGGGTTCACAGTACTGATATCCCAGCCGACAACAGGGTGAGTCTGGATAATGTCATTCTTATTATTCATAGTAACCTCTCATGTCGTTTTATTAACTATCGAGGATCTATTCGCTTATCAGCGTATCCAGCCTGAGTATACCTCGCGGGCAACAGAAAAGGAGCTTTTTTTAAAAAATTAAAATTTTTTTACATGCCACATAAAATAATGACGCAAGCATACAGCTTGGCCGCCACTCCTGGTTAGCGTTTGCTGTAATAGTAGCGGCGCAATACCGCAAACAGCAGGCCTAACAGACCAAGCAGCAGTAAACCCAGGGGTAACAGCGTCAACAACAGCAGCATCAATGACTTATGATGGATGAAAAATGGGGTGTAACTGATCAGATAGCCTGCACCGCAGATGGTACCCACCCAGACAATGGCACTCAGCCAGTTAAAAAACTGAAAACGTAAAGCATCCATACCTGATAACCCGGCCACAGTGGGCATCAGCGTCCTGACAAAGGCCAGAAAACGGGCGATCATCAATGCCGCGAGGCCGTGCTGCAAAAATAGTAAATGAACCCGCTGGTGTGCATTGCCCGGCAGTTGCTCCATCCAGTGCCTGACCGTCCGGGTATTACCCAACCACTGCCCCTGCAGATAGCTGAGCCAGCAGCCGAAACCAGCCCCGGCAATCAACATCAATAGTGCCAGCAGCGGATTGAGTACATTCTGAGCGATCAGGGCCCCGGTCAGCAGCAGTAAACTGTCTCCTGGCAGGAAGGAGGCAGGCAGCAATCCATTTTCCAGTAGCAAAACAAGAAACAGCAAACCATAGAGCACCCCCAAATAATGAGGATTCATCAGGGTTTGAAAATCCTGGTTCCAGATAGCCTGCAGTAGCTGCAATACAACACTCATACTCAATACCTGCCTCGAAATAACTCAAAAACGGATTATATTACTCGCTATATATTACCCGTGCTATTAATATTACCGGAAATACAAAAGAAACCATTTGTACATCTTTCGCTCACAAAGGCAACATCAGCTCAGATAAGCAACAACAGGGGGCTTTGGTAAAACAATAAGTTTACAAAGAATATACATAGGTTTACTATTGGGACAAGCTTCCGGCTGCATCCTGTCAGATTACTCAATTGTACAGGTGTTTAGCCGGGAGATGTTATAAAAGTGACAACTACCATTGAGGCCGACTATGTTGACCACCCGACCCGGATGCCAGAAAGTCTGCAAGTTACTCCTGCTATTATCCCCTGTTTTTGTGCTTACTGGTTGTGAAGCAGCCCTGTTTGACCCTAAGGGTCTGATAGGTATGGAGCAACGCACTTTAATCATCACCTCTTTTATTTTGATGATGCTTGTTGTAGTGCCTGCGATGCTGCTTACCCTTGTGTTTGCCTGGCGCTATCGTGCCAGTAACAAGGCCGCCAAATACACACCTGACTGGGCCCACTCTTCTAAAATAGAAGTGGTTATCTGGAGTGTTCCGCTGCTGATCATCTTGATTCTGGGAACGATTACTTATATCTCCGCGCATAAACTGGATCCACGCAACCCTATCCCCTCCAAAGAGAAAACCATGACCATCGAGGTTATCGCTATGGATTGGAAATGGTTATTTATTTACCCCGATTTGGGTATCGCTGCTGTTAATCAGGTGGCGTTTCCCGTCAATACCCCGGTGGAATTTAAAATCACCTCTAACAGTGTGATGAATTCCTTTTTTATCCCGCAGTTGGGCAGCCAGATCTACGCCATGGCAGGGATGGAAAATCGCTTGCACCTGATCGCCAACGAGCAAGGCGCCTATATGGGCTTCTCCTCTAACTACAGCGGCCAGGGATTTTCCGGAATGAAATTCACCGCTCTGGCCACCACCAGAGAAGAGTTCAATCAATGGGTCAGTAAGGTGAAAGATTCCTCACTGCATCTGAACTCGATGGGTGCGTTTGAGCAACTGGCTAAACCCAGTGAAAACAACCCGGTAGCATACTATTCAACCGTTGAAAACCGTCTCTACAACCAGGTCATTGATAAATTCATGGGGCCAGGGATGCATTCACAAACGCAACCGCATTCGCAAATGCAGATGCAAACACATACAAGTAATGAGGAATAGAGCATGTGGGGAAAATTATCAATTGAGGCGATACCACTGCACGAACCCATTATTATGGTAACGCTGGCCGTTGTCGGAATTCTCGGTTTTGTGATCGTGGCTGCGCTAACCTGGGCTGGTAAATGGGGCTGGTTATGGCGTGAGTGGTTGACCTCTGTCGACCACAAAAAAATCGGTATCATGTATATTGTGGTTGCCCTGGTGATGTTAATTCGGGGTTTTGCCGATGCGTTGATGATGCGGGCACAAACCGCAATCGCCTCTGCGGGCGGTGAAGGCTTTTTACCGCCGCATCACTACGATCAGATCTTTACTGCCCATGGCGTGATTATGATCTTTTTCGTCGCCATGCCACTGGTTATCGGTTTAATCAATATCGTGGTACCCCTGCAGATAGGTGCCCGGGATGTGGCCTTCCCTTTCCTTAACTCTCTCAGTTTCTGGTTGCTGATCGTCGGTGTGATTCTGGTCAACCTGTCACTGGGGGTCGGAGAGTTTGCCCAAACGGGCTGGCTGGCTTATGCACCGCTATCCGGTAAGGAGTTTAGTCCCGGTGTCGGGGTGGATTACTGGATCTGGAGTCTACAGATATCCGGTCTGGGCACACTGATGACGGGGATTAACTTCTTCGTGACCATTCTGAAAATGCGCGCCCCTGGTATGACCATGATGAAGATGCCCATCTTCACCTGGACCGCTTTGTGCAGCATTGTGCTGATTATCGCCGCATTCCCGATCCTGACGGCAACCATTGCGATGCTGACCCTGGATCGCTATCTCGATTTCCACTTCTTCACCAATGAAGCCGGTGGTAATCAGATGATGTATGTCAACCTCATTTGGGCCTGGGGACACCCTGAAGTCTATATTCTGGTTCTGCCCTGCTTTGGTATTTTTGCTGAAGTGGTACAAACATTTTGCCAGAAGAGACTGTTTGGTTATACCTCTCTGGTCTGGGCCAGTGTGGCGATTACGGTGTTGTCATTTATCGTCTGGCTACACCACTTCTTCACTATGGGGGCCGGTGCCAACGTCAATGCGTTCTTTGGTATTGCCACCATGATTATCGCCATCCCAACCGGTGTGAAGGTCTTTAACTGGATCTTCACCATGTATCAGGGCAGGATCCAGTTCACCACGCCTATTTTGTGGACCATCGGTTTTCTGCTGGTGTTTGTTATTGGAGGTATGACCGGGGTTCTGCTCTCAGTCCCGGCGGCCAACTATGTACTGCACAACAGTTTGTTCCTGATAGCGCACTTCCACAACACCATTATCGGTGGTGTCGTCTTCGGTTGTATGGCGGGCCTCACTTACTGGTTCCCCAAAGCGTTTGGCTTCAAACTGAATGAGACACTGGGCAAATGTGTATTCTGGTGCTGGTTTGTCGGCTTCTTCGTCGCCTTTATGCCGCTGTATGTCCTGGGCTTTATGGGGATGACCCGTCGCTTAAGTCAGAATATCAATCCGGAATGGCACCCGATGCTGCTGGTCGCCGCTGCTGGTGCTCTGCTGATCTTATTAGGCGTCCTGTTCCAGATTACACAGATTATTGTCAGTATTATCCAGCGCGATAAAAACCGCGATCTGACTGGCGATCCCTGGGGAGGATACACCCTGGAGTGGTCCACCTCTTCACCGCCCCCCTTCTATAATTTTGCCGTGACGCCACAGATTCACGACAGGGATGCTTTCAGGGCAATGAAGGAAAAAGGCAACGCTTACCAACGGCCCGCTCACTATGCGCCTATCGTGATGCCCAGAAGTACTTCTGTCGGTATCTTTATCAGTGCGTTCTGTCTGGTGATGGGGTTTGCGCTGATCTGGGATATCTGGTGGCTGGCGGGTATCGGTTTTGTCGGCGCGATAGTGACCTTTATCGTGCATACCTATAACGACGATATCGACTATGAAGTGCCTGTCGGTCTGGTTGAAGAAACAGAAAAGCAGTGGTATACGCAACTGAAAAAAGAGGGTGTAGAGCATGTCAGCTGATATGTTACATGGACAAATTGATGCAGAGCATGAACATCATGACTCTGCAGCCCTGGTAGAGTTCGGTTTCTGGGTCTACCTGATGAGTGACCTGATTATTTTTGCCTGCCTGTTTGCCACTTTTGCAGTGCTGGCACCGAATATTGCCGACGGTCCCTCAGCAAAGGAGATCATTGACCTCCGTCTGGTGCTGGTAGAAACCTTTGCCCTGCTACTGAGTAGTATCACTTATGGTCTGGCGATGCTGTCTATGAAAGCGCAACGGCCACAAGCCGTGCTTGGCTGGCTGGTGGTGACCTTCCTGTTAGGAGCGCTGTTTGTGGGGATTGAACTTTATGAGTTCCATACCCTGATTGCAGAAGGCTATGGCCCGCAACGCAGTGGCTTCCTCAGCGCTATGTTTACCCTGGTAGGAACCCATGGGTTACACGTGACCTTCGGTCTGATCTGGATGCTGGTGATGATGAGCCAGTTACTGATGAAAGGCATCACCAAAACCATTTCAAGTCGCCTGATGTGCCTCAGCCTGTTCTGGCACTTCCTCGATATTGTCTGGATCTGTGTCTTTACGATCGTTTACCTGATGGGGGCCATGTAATGAAACAGCATAGTGAAACTCATGCAGGTATGGCGCATATGAATTTACGCGCTTATGTGGTGGGATTTATTCTTTCACTGATCCTGACCGTTATCCCATTCTGGATGGTGATGAATGGCACATTGCCCCACTCTTACGTGCTGTATGGCATTGTGATTGCTGCTGTGGTGCAGATCGTGGTGCATCTGGTGTGCTTTCTGCACCTGCATCCTTCATCCAGTGATGAGTGGAATCTGCTGGCTCTGGCCTTTACCCTTCTGATTATCGGTATTGTGGTCATCGGCTCATTATGGATTATGCATCATTTGAATCTCAATATGATGCCAACGTAGAAGTGAATGGGATGATAAAGAAATATATCTCTGTCACAAAACCGGGAATTATTGCCGGCAATCTTATCTCCGTTATCGGTGGCTTTCTGCTGGCGGCCAAAGGTCAGCTCCATTGGCCGCTGTTTATCGCCACCCTGACGGGGGTATCGCTGGTCATTGCCTCGGGCTGTGTCTTTAATAACCACATTGATCGTGATATCGACAGCCTGATGCAGAGAACCCGCAATCGGGTGCTGGTGAAAGGATTGATCTCGCCGACAGCAACACTGTTCTATGCCAGTCTGTTGGGACTGGCAGGCTTTTTAGTGCTGATGTTGGCGGTTAATATGCTTGCCGCTCTGCTGGCGCTGGCAGGATTTGTCGTCTATGTCGGCCTCTATTCACTCTATATGAAACGTCGCTCCATTTACGGCACCCTGATTGGCAGTCTGTCAGGTGCGGCACCACCGGTTATCGGCTATTGTGCTGCCAGTGGCCACTTTGATGCGGGTGCCCTGATTTTACTGCTGATCTTTAGCTTGTGGCAGATGCCCCACTCCTATGCCATCGCCATTTATCGCTACCGTGACTATCTGGCGGCTTCGATTCCGGTTCTGCCGGTAGTTCGCGGCATTTCCACCGCCAAGCATCACATCACGCTCTATATTATTGCTTTTATTATTGCCGTGTTGATGCTGACGCTGGTGGGCTATGCCGGTTATCGCTATCTGGCAGTAACGGTTGCGGTGAGTCTATGGTGGTTGGGTATGGCTCTCAAAGGCTATCACACCGCTGATGATCGCCTGTGGGCTAAACGCGTTTTTCTGTTCTCCATTGTGGCAATTACCACATTAAGTGTGATGATCGCTATCGATTTTCGCCATGGAGAGATCACCAACACTTTCGCTGCCTTGGGTTAAAAACTTTGGCGTTAACACAAGCCATTGCGTGTTAACGCCAATTACCCGCAGCAAAGAGAGTGTTTTGCTATCCACAAAGACTTGCTACAATACTCAGACAAGTCCGCCTGGAGAGAGCACGATGAGTTATAACCTGGCCAATTATTCCGCTGAAGAGAGGGATAAGGTGGTGGCAGATCTACATGCCTCAGGGATCGCTTATAAAGAGCGTTATGGTATGCCTTTCCACCTGGCCGATATTGAGCAACAAATCCCGCTGACATTAAGGGACTATTTTCAACAGCGTATTTTATTTTATCGTACCAACCCATACAAACTGTCGAAAATGCCCTATGAGCCCAAAATGCGTAAGTCATAACCGAATCGATTTTAATCGTATCACCTCCTGTTTTAATAAGGTCACCTGCTGTCTGCTGGCAGCCCTGAGCGCTCCCATGAGCAGTTATGCCCAGGAGTGGTTTTATCCTGGCTGGGAAGAGAGCGCCTCCAACCGTCGCCAGGCTGAGCTTATTCTCAACGAATTTAACCAACAACTGCTGACTCGTCCCAGTGCAACAGTCACCCTGACCCAATGGTGCAGTGACCATCACCTGGCGCAAGAAGCTAAGATTGTTGCTATCCGAGATCGCGATACCATCAAAGAAGCCGACAGAAGCGTCCTGAACGCCCTACAGGTCCCCGATGCCACTGACATAGGTTACCGCAGGGTAAAACTCATTTGCGGCGACTACGTGCTCTCTGAGGCCGATAACTGGTATCTTAAATCCCGTCTGACAGACAAAATGAACCAGGAACTGGATAACAGCGATACCCCCTTTGGCACCGTGGTACGGGATTTACACTTCACCCGCCAGACAATTGCAGTACAGATACTCTGGCATCCGATGCAGGAACAGGGTAAAGATAAGCAGATCGCGATTCCCGACTATGTATTGCAGCATCAGGCGATTTTGTATGATGCTGAGAAGCACCCCTTTAGTACTGTGATCGAAAGCTATCGCAATAATTTATTCCGTTTCCCCCTGAAGTAAAGCGGGCTGATTGCTGTTATCTTCTGCAATTGCACTAAATTGGGTTATTTTTACAGCAATCAGCATCGTACTCTCTTTACAATGAACGCATCTCTGTTTATAGTTCGCGGCGTTGCGGAGGAGTGGCCGAGCGGTTGAAGGCACCGGTCTTGAAAACCGGCGATGGGTAACCATCCGTGAGTTCGAATCTCACCTCCTCCGCCATTCCTTTCAATGAGTTACAACTATTCGATATCCTTCCAAAACCCCTGTTGGAATAAACTTGGAATATTTTGTTGGAATATTTTGTTGGAATATTTTGTTGGAATATTTTGTTGGAATATTTTTAGCATCATCCCGAATTTTACACACCCTACTCTGGCACCTCTGGTTACTTTACTGCTATCACATCAACACGATATACCCAAGCAATAATGAAAGATCCTCACAATGACGAAAGATAATTTCTTTTTACTGACCGGAGGGCCAGGTTCAGGCTGCTAACAGCCCTGGCATCTTCCAGCTATACCTGCCTGCCGGAAGCATCCTTAGCACATTGCGTTGATAACTGCATGATGCGTTCAAGAGTAAAGATTGAGTGTCATATGACAACAAACAGACTTTTGTTAGAATGGCACAGGAAATCCTATGCCCTCCAGGTAGGTTTCAAGCGTTACAGTAAACGCTCGATCAATCGCAGTAACGCGACGATGAAGTTCAGTATTACGATGATTAACTCGATAACTGCGCTCATCCCTCTCTCCTTGTGGTAAAGGAGCAATCTCAATTCAGTTACCTTTGAGCTGCCTACCTGAATTGATGGTTTTTTGTCAGAAAAACTCGTTTTGCTCCATGGGTTAAGGCAATGTCGGCACCATCCGTTACATTAGGCAGAATTTATTTTCGAATACCCACTTAGCACAACTTCACCTGACGGATAAGAGTATAACTATTTAATAAATCGCTTCAATTGCAATTAAGTACCAGAAACATGATTGGTTAATATTATTGATTGATCATATGTAGGTACTTAAGCTCATAACACATTGATGTACCTTTAATTCATTACAGGGTAAATACTAAGACCTAACGATAGCAACATACTTTTCTGATCTCGCCTGGGATGAGCTCGTTGACCATGAGTCGCAAAA
>JBOFSC010000055.1:0-5856 GCA_051651345.1 Enterobacteriaceae bacterium | reverse complement strand
GATCTGAATATACCCGTTGTCTTTCAAGTTGCAGCGCTGTTGGTCGCTCTAATGCCGCACTCGCAGGGATGTGCAAGAGCGACCCGCCTGGCCTTCACTCGAAATACTTTGGGTAGAGCCCATACTCGGAAGCGCTCAATCAGAACTCTTCTCAACGGTAAATACCCCCCGACCTTTTCCTATTCCTGCCGCTACCCCACTACCGGTGAAAGTGGCAAGCATATCATTGATTGGTCCCCACGTAACAACTGTTTGTACTGCACTAACAAATTTAAAATGTACACTGTGTTTTGGGCCTTCTGTCGATTTCTCTGCCAGCTCATCAGGCATCAATGAGGAGCTAAACGTCCCGCTGATAGTGGTTAATTTAGCGCCGATCCCCGCAACTTTTGTGCTTGTAAATTGAAGAAGGGGTTTACTTTTGATCTCACAGTTAAAATGGCCTGTTTTCAATACTACCTTTGTTTTACAGGTTGCGAGCCAAAGATTTTTGTCGTTGCTGGATAATTTATGAAATAAGGTGTTTGTTTCCCTGGTTGTAGATTGTAAAAGGTATTGTTCCTGCTGATTGAGTCGTTGTGATTTATTATTTTCATTTATGTTGGTAGCTGTACTCAACTGAATGTCTATTTTGTTATTTTGATCAGGTTTAGGTAATGGTGCAGCATATCTTCTGCCATCAGACAAAGTGATTAAAATAATTCCTTCTTGACTTTTTTGTTCAGGGATTAATAACCCATTTATTCCTGGTGATAAAGTCCCTTCATCAGTCCATGAATTACCTGCACCAAATCTTACCGCTGCACTGACTGCCTCATTATGATTGCTACTATCTGTGATTTGATTATCAATACTCAGTTCAATGGTTTTTAGTTCAGTAGAATTAGCATATGCAGCATAACTTAGAAACATCAAAATACTTGCCACGCCGGATACAGATATTGAGCGCTTTTTTTTACAGATATTCATAAATCACTCCTACAATATATATATGGATTTTTAAATTCAATCCCGCATCTGAAATTTGAGATGAGTTTCCAGGGTAACCAGCTGTCATATTTCAAGTAGCAGCATCGTTGGCTGTAGCCACCCACTCGAATCACATACTGGTGTGTGTTCGTCCGTGAACACACTTGTCGCTTAACTGCGACTCGAATACTTTGTCATGATAGTTCAAAGTAGACTATCACATGGCTTTTCAGGCTGTTGTGTGAGGTTCGGACTAGCGGTGAAACTTGGATTGAAACTTTCACCACTTGCTTGAATCAACCCAGGGCCCGCTTCTGTAATTAAAAAAGGATAACACATCCACTTGGCTGAGGAGTTTAAAACTTTCAAAGTTAAGTGAGTTGAGGGTAATTCTGTAAATAGCTTTGTTTCATTAATTGAGGAACAAATTTTATAGTCGTCACACGTATACATTTGGTATGAACCTGAATTTTTAACAGTAATATATGCATACGCTTCATTTAAATATGTATTGACGCGATTAACTTCTTTTGTTATATTATTATCAGCACTTGCTGAAAAAACAGTAAGAAGCAATAATGAAGAGAGCGTTAATTGAGTTTTTGATAGTTTAATTTTTGTATTCATGAATATAATCTCCAGGAAAGTATATTTGTTAATTTTTTGTGTTTTGTGCGTATATTGCATTTTTAAACTTCCTCGATTCCTCCTAACATTGCAGCATATTAATATGGTTACACTGACCGTATTTCAGGCTGTATCTCTTTTATGATTCATTTTGTGTTAGCCAGCTGTTCTTGATACCATCACAGCGGACGAATTGATGCCATGCAGAAGGCCATGTGCAAACTTTCAAAGAGTCTGCATTCTGGATAACATTTATTTACGGCTTTACTGAAGAACGAAAATTATAAAAATAACAATAAGTTAACATAGCAGTGTGAGATTCAATGTTATAATAAATATATTATTTATTATTTAATGTCAACATAAATCATTAGTATGTTAATAATATTTATTTATTTATAGGTAGATAAAGCAGCCAGGAATGCATAAAGAGCGATTTATCGGACTATTCCTCTTCCTGGCACTGAAATGATCCGTTAAACTGGCACCAGAGTATCAGTTAAAATCAGGGTTTCGCACCATGTATAAAGAGATTATTCGCAGCGAACTGAATCAGGCTGCACAGGTATTGCAGGATTTTGTCAGCGATGAGCAGCATTTGCAGAGTATTGAAGATGCTGCCCGACTGTTAGCGCAGGCTTTTAAAGTCGGGGGCAAGGTGCTCTCTTGTGGTAATGGAGGTTCGCACTGCGATGCGATGCATTTTGCCGAGGAGTTAACCGGGCGTTTTCGCGATAACCGGCGCGGATATCCGGCGATAGCCATCTCCGATCCCAGCCATATCACCTGCGTGGGTAATGATTTTGGTTTTGATGATATTTTTTCACGCTATGTGGAAGCGGTGGGAATGGCGGGTGATGTCTTGCTGGGGATCTCCACTTCCGGTAACTCACGCAATGTGCTTAAAGCCATTGATGCTGCCCGGGCCAAAGGGATGAAAGTGATCACCCTAAGTGGAAAGGATGGCGGCAAAATGGGTTCCACGGCAGATGTGGATATTCGTGTGCCCCACTTCGGCTATGCGGATCGCATTCAGGAGATTCATATTAAGGTTATCCATATCATGATCCTGCTTATCGAAAAGGAAATGGCAAAGAGTTAACGGCGGGTAACCAGGCTAAAATGGAGTACACAGGGTTGAGGGAGAGATGTGTGAATTATTGGGCATGAGTGCCAATGTACCAACGGATATCTGTTTTAGTTTTCGCGGACTGGTGCAGCGTGGCGGCCATACCGGGCCACATAAGGATGGCTGGGGGATCACGTTTTATGAAGGCAAAGGATGTCGGACCTTTAAGGATCATCAGCCAGGTTGTCACTCTCCCATTGCCAGGCTGGTAAAGGAGTATCCCATTAAGTCCTGTGCTGTGATCTCCCATATTCGCCAGGCGAATCGGGGCAGGGTCGCGCTGGAAAATACCCATCCTTTTACCCGAGAGCTGTGGGGCAGCGACTGGACCTTTGCCCATAATGGTCAGTTAACCGGTTATCGCCAGTTAGATACCGGTTTTTTCAAACCGGTAGGGCAAACCGATAGTGAACAGGCTTTTTGCTGGCTGCTGAACAAGATGCTTGAACGCTATCCCCAGCGGCCCAGACAGTGGCAGCCGCTGTTTCGTTATATCAGCCGGTGTGCCGCTGAGCTGCGTCAACTGGGGGTATTTAATATGCTGCTGTCCGACGGGCGCTATGTTCTGGCTTACTGCTCCACCCATCTGCACTGGATCACCCGGCGCGCCCCTTTTGGCAAGGCGCGTTTGCTGGATGATGATGTGGAGATCGATTTTATGAAGGAGACCACACCCAACGATGTGGTGACCTTGCTGGCGACTCAGCCCTTAACCGGAGAAAGTGCCTGGAACAAGATTGAGCCAGGCGAGGCAGTGTTATTCCGCTTTGGAGAACGCATATTCTGATGTGGGCGGTTGCGTACTGAGCGGCCGCTGAACCACATATTGCCTGTTAGAGACACTGACAGTCGGCGGTAAGCTGTGTTTGGTAAAGTAGTCATATCCCGGCTTTAACTGTTTCCAGAATGCGATATAGCGTGAATTGCGATGGCGTTGCATATTCTGCTCGCTCATGCGGAACGGGTAGATATTGATCGCCACAGAAGATTGACCGTTTCTTAATGCTGCCTGCACAAAATCGTAGATCTCTTCGATATAGTCGTTGGTCATGGCATAGCAGCCGGTAGAGTTGCACTTACCATGAATCAGCAGATAATCACCGGTATAACCATGGGCTCTGTCATACTCATTGGGATAGCCGAGATTGATAGATTTATGGAAGCGACTGTTGGGATTGAGATCACGCAGAGTTGCCTGATAGAACCCCTCCGGGCTTTTCAGATCTCCCTGCACCTGCTTGGGCCCCAGACCGCCGGAAAATTTGCAAATCTGATAGTTCTCCAGCAGGCGGAACTGATTGTTCAGTTTCACATACAACTCCAGAACACCCTCTTCCTTAAAGAGTTGAATATAGACAGGTAACCCACGGGCATAGGGTTTAGCAAGGGTGATTTTACTGTTTTGTGGTGCTTTATTGTTGTTTTGTAAAAAACCATTTTGTAAATCACCTTTATTGGAACTGGCGTGACTGGCAGTCGTGGTCAGGAACAGGGCCAGGAGCAATAAGCCAATTTTCTTCATTTACGATACCTGTAAAATAAACATAGAGACAGAATGCATCAGCCACAGAAGGCTTATGCAGTATGAAATACTCATTTTTAATCAGTTTACTCTATTTGTGCTTAAAATGTGAACCCCAGTGCTCTTCATCAAGTTTATTTAATTTGCTTGAGCAATATCACTGCATTAGCGCTGCACGGGAACAGTGAAAATGATAAGATGCCTCACTGTCAGCATGGGTGTTGGCATAATAACTGCAGAGATATCCTTCGTCATGCAAGTTGCTGCAGTCTCTTGAGTGCGAGAAATGATGGTGATCGCGCTCTATCTGTCTCCCAATATAAAAGTAATATAACTATATGATTACGATAAAAAAAGGCTTGGATCTCCCCATTGCGGGTGAACCAGCACAGGCCATCCATGATGGCCCGTCCATACGTCATGTGGCGCTGTTGGGTGAAGATTATGTCGGACTTCGTCCCAGCATGCTCGTTCAGGTGGGCGAGCAGGTAAAAAAAGGACAAGCGCTGTTCGAAAATAAAAAAAATCCTGGCGTGTTTTATACGGCCCCGGCGAGTGGTACGGTCACAGAGATTAATCGTGGTGAAAAACGAGTGCTGCAATCTGTGGTCATTGCCATTGAAGGTGAAGAGGAAATTGTTTTTAATCACTATCCGCCTGAGGAGCTGGAAAGCCTCTCCCGGCAACAGGTAGAGGAGAATCTGCTGGCCTCGGGTCTGTGGGTTGCCCTGCGTACCCGCCCCTTCAGTAAAGCTCCGGCCCCAGGTTCCACGGCAGCGGCTATTTTTGTCACCGCCATGGACACCAATCCTCTGGCTGCCGATCCTCTGCTCTGTATCAATGAGCATAAAGAAGCCTTTAAACAGGGATTGACGCTGCTCACCCGTTTAACGGAAGGCAAAGTTCATGTTTGTCTGGCGCCGGGTAACAGTCTGGCTTCACATTCCCATCCCCGAGTGACGTTCAACGAATTTGTCGGTCCTCATCCCGCCGGATTACCAGGCACGCACATCCATTTCCTGGAACCGGCCAGCCTGCATAAGACGGTATGGCATATCGGCTATCAGGATGTGATGGCGATCGGTAAGTTATTTACCACCGGTCGGATCTGTACTGAGAGAGTGATTGCGCTGGGAGGACCACAGGTACTCTCCCCCTGCCTGCTGCGCACCCGTCTGGGCGCCAGTCTGTCAGAGTTAACGGCGGCACGTTTACGTGAAGGTGAGAATCGTCTGATTTCCGGTTCGGTGCTGAGTGGCACTACTGCGGTGGGGCCATATGCTTATCTGGGCCGTTTCCACAATCAGGTCTCCGTGGTACTGGAAGGCAGAGAAAAAGAGTTTCTGGGTTGGATGATGCCTGGCGTCAGTAAATTCTCTGTCACCCGCACAACCCTGGGGCATTTTTTCAGTAAAAAACGCTTTTCTTTTGCCACGGAAATGCATGGTGGTAAACGTGCCATGGTGCCTATTGGCAACTATGAACGGGTGATGCCGCTGGATATTTTGCCTACCCTGTTGCTGCGGGATTTACTGTCCGGTGATGTGGACAGTGCCATGGCATTAGGCTGCCTGGACCTGGATGAAGAAGATCTGGCGTTATGTACTTT
>JBOFSC010000054.1:0-2651 GCA_051651345.1 Enterobacteriaceae bacterium | reverse complement strand
TGATGCTTACGGCGCTCTGGCGGGGGAACACGCGCTGCAGGTGACCGCCGGTCTGCTGTCAGCCGAGTTAAGCCACTGGGATCTGCTGGCCCGTTACAGTGATACCCAGTTTGCCCTGCTGCTCACCAACCGCAGCCAGCATGGTTGTGTCAGCCTGTGTGAACGGTTGCGCCATACCATAGAAGAGGCCGAGTTTCTGGAAAGCCGGGTCACTATCAGCATTGGATGTACCACCTGCCAACTGGCTGAGCAGCAGTCTATTTTACCGACGCAGAGTATGGTAATCCAACAGACAAAGCAGGCGCTGCGTGATGCGCAAAATAGCGGCGGGAATAATACCATGCATAAGGATATCAGTTATCAGATATCTGAGGTGGATGGCCAGGTGTGACGTATTGATAGTGTGATGGTGGGTCGTGCAGGATTCGAACCTGCGACCAATTGGTTAAAAGCCAACTGCTCTACCGACTGAGCTAACGACCCTAACAGAACAACAATTTTAGGTACAACCTTGTTATGCAGCGGCCTGTACCTTGTTCCGATCCCGGATATCCGAAATCTGAATGGTGGGTGATACCGGGTTCGAACCAGTGACCCCCTCCTTGTAAGGGAGGTGCTCTCCCAACTGAGCTAATCACCCATAACTGCACACTCTACACGACAAGACCATTTTCGCAAAGCGTTGCACGCTTTCACCTTGTAAGGTTTCACACGCTGAGGCTTTCCTGACATCTGACTTCTGCTTTCTGAGGTCTGAATGGTGGGTGATACCGGGTTCGAACCAGTGACCCCCTCCTTGTAAGGGAGGTGCTCTCCCAGCTGAGCTAATCACCCTCGTCGTGTGGGGAGGCATTATAGGGACCCTTGGCACTGAGTCAACGCTTTTTTTCACCTAGCTATTTGATTGCCGTAAAATTGGACAGAATGGGGATCAAACATTGTACATTGAGGAATCATCAGGGAGTGATAAAATAGCACAAAATAAGGTTGATTCGCTTTCACACCGCAGGCGGCCTGTTTCTGGCTCCGCTCTGTCGCACAATGACAATTGGTTATTTGACAATATGAAAATTAAAACTCGTTTTGCTCCCAGTCCTACCGGTTATCTGCATGTTGGTGGGGCACGTACCGCGCTCTACTCATGGTTATTCACTAAACATGCAGGCGGGGAGTTTGTTCTGCGCATTGAAGACACGGATTTGGAGCGCTCCACTCAGGAAGCCATCGATGCCATTCTGCAGGGGATGGAGTGGTTGGATCTGCCGTGGGATGAAGGCCCCTATTACCAGACCAAACGTTTCGATCGCTATAACGAAGTGATCGATCAAATGCTACAGGCGGGAACCGCATATCGCTGTTACTGCTCTAAAGAGCGTCTGGAGACCCTGCGTGATCAGCAGATGGCCAATCATGAAAAGCCCCGTTATGACGGACGCTGCCGGGATAACCCCTGTCAACATCCGGCGGATGCGCCTCATGTGGTGCGCTTTCGCAACCCCCAGGGAGGTTCGGTTATTTTCAATGATTTGATTCGCGGCCCCATTGAGATTAGCAATCAGGAGCTCGATGATTTGATTATCCGTCGTACGGATGGTGCGCCCACCTATAATTTCTGTGTGGTGGTGGATGATCAGGATATGGAGATCACCCATGTGATCCGTGGGGAAGATCATATTAACAATACCCCCAGGCAGATCAATATCTTAAAAGCGTTAGGTGCTCCGGTACCGCACTATGCCCATGTGTCGATGATTCTGGGGGATGATGGTAAAAAACTCTCCAAACGTCACGGTGCGGTGAGTGTGATGCAGTATCGCGATGATGGCTATTTGCCCGAAGCGCTGAGCAATTATCTGGTGCGCCTGGGCTGGGCCCACGGTGATCAGGAAATTTTCAATCGTGAGCAGATGACAGAGCTGTTTACGCTGGAGGCGGTCAGCCGGTCAGCCAGCGCCTTTAATACCGATAAATTACTGTGGCTGAACCATCACTATATTAACCATCTGCCGGCGGAGTATGTGGCTTCCCATCTGGCCTGGCATATGCAGGATCAACAGATCGATACCAGCGAGGGGCCTGAGTTGAGCACCATCGTGCAATTGCTGGGGGAGCGCTGTAAAACCCTGAAAGAGATGGCGGCCAGCAGCCGTTATTTTTATCAGGACTTTAGTGAATTTGAGCCAGAGGCGGCGAAAAAACATCTCAAGTCAGCTGCACTGCAACCTTTGCTCACCCTGCGGGAGAAGTTGTCGGAACTGCAGACGTGGACAGCAGAGCATCTGCATCAGGTTCTGGAGCAGACAGCGGCTGAATTAGGGGTAGGCATGGGTAAAGTCGGCATGCCTCTCAGAGTGGCGGTTACCGGTGGCGGGCAGTCGCCTTCCATGGACCTGACGCTGTTGACCCTGGGTAAAACGCGCACACTGGCGCGTATTGATCGGGCGCTGGCCTTTATTCAGGCTCCAGCGGTCTGATTTTGCAGCAGTCATTGAGCGCTTTGTGGCTCTTTGACTGCTTTTTCAGCGGTCAGACGAACAAAGAGAAGTTAGCTGTTGACATGATCTGACTCCTTGCCTATTATCCGCATCCAGGAATCACGCACCAGTCGTTGGGTTTCTTTATGGGGCTATAGCTCAGCTGGGAGAGCGCTT
>JBOFSC010000053.1:0-3819 GCA_051651345.1 Enterobacteriaceae bacterium | reverse complement strand
GAAAGCCGCACAGGCCACTTTTAAGGATGAGGAAGACAAAGTTTCTTATGCTCTGGGTGCCTCCATGGGCCACTACATGGCTAACACTATCAAAGAGCAGGGCAAACTGGATATCAAACTGGACCCGCAGGAGATGGTTAAAGCCATCCAGGATGTCAATGCCGGTAAAGCGGTACTGACGGAGAAGGAGATAGAAGCGACCCTGCAAGCCTTCAGTGAAAAAGTGAAGGAGAAGATGCATGCCAAGCTGGAAGCCGAAGGTAAGGAAAATGCGGCTAAAGGTGACAAGTATCGCGCAGAAGCGGCTAAAGAGAAAGGTGCCAAGACTACCGCGTCCGGTCTGGTCTATATCGTAGAGAAGCAGGGCAAAGGTCCTCGTCCTAAAGACAGTGATACCGTAGTGGTGAACTATAAAGGTACGCTGATCGATGGTACAGAATTTGACAGCTCCTACAAGCGTGGTGAGCCGCTGACTTTCCGTCTGAACGAGATTATCCCTGGCTGGTCTGAGGGGTTAAAGCTGGTCCATAAGGGCAGCAAGGTCAAACTGGTTATCCCACCAGCACTGGCCTATGGTGAATCTGGCGTGCCAGGCAGTATTCCGCCCAACTCTACTTTAGTGTTTGAGATTGAATTACTGGATATCAAGCACGAAGCCAAAGAGAAGCCTGCTGCCAAACCTGAACAGCATGTGGGTGCGGTAGAAGAGGGCGCGGCCGGGAAAGCGGCTGAGGAGAGCGGTAAAGCTGAACCCAATGGTAAAGCGGAATCCGCTCCTGCAGCAGCAGAGCCTGCTGTCAAAGCTGACGAAGCGCCAGCCAAAGCAGAGGATGACAGTAAAAAAACTGAGTCTGCTCCTGCTAAGTCAGAGTAATCCACAGTTTTACCTGTAAAACAGTTCAGGTTGCCGCCCGGCGGCAACCTGAAACAGAAGGGTATAACAGGCAGTTAAGGATGGAGACAGTTATGTCCGGTACCGCGTTACCCATAGGTTGCGCTGAGCAGGAGAACTATTTTTTCACCGCAGCAGACAAGGCGATTCTGCACTCCTATGAGTCCGTAGTGGATGGTCTGGCGATGTTGATAGGGCCACACTGTGAAATTGTTTTGCACTCACTGCAAGATCTGCAACACTCCGCTATTCGTATTGCTAATGGTGAGCATACGGGGCGTACTGTGGGTTCCCCTATTACGGATGTGGCACTGCGTATGCTGCATGATATGGCGGAAGACAGTAGTATCTCCAAAGTGTTTTTCACCCGCACCAAAAATGGTGACCTGATGAAATCGATCACCATCGCGATTCGTAATGCCCAGCGGCGTCCGGTTGGCCTTTTGTGCATCAATATGAATCTGGATGTGCCTTTTTCCCAGGTGCTGCAAACCTTCTTACCGGCAGTGGAGCAAGAGATCTCCAGTGCGGTTAATTTTGCTTCCTCGGTGGATGAACTGGTGGCGCAAACCCTGGATTTTACCATTGAAGAGGTCAATGCTGACCGTACCTTGTCCAATAATACCAAGAATCGTCAGATTGTTCTGGCGCTCTATGAGAAGGGTATTTTTGATATCAAGGATGCGATTGCTCAGGTGGCGGAGCGTCTTAATATCTCAAGACATACGGTTTATCTCTATATCCGCCAGTTTAAGAGTGGCGACACCTCTGATGCAGGAGAGCAGTAATGCTGCGCTATGCCTTGCTGGTCACCGGCCCCGCCTATGGCACCCAGCAGGCGGCCTCTGCGCTGTTGTTTGCCAGAGCATTGCTGGCAGCGGGACATCAGTTGGACAGCATCTTCTTTTATCGCGAAGGCGTCAGTAACGGTAACCAGCTCACCTCACCGGCCAATGATGAATATGATATGGTGCGGGCCTGGGCAGTGCTCTCCAGTCAGTATCAAATTGCATTGAATATCTGTGTTGCTGCCGCTTTGCGTCGCGGAGTGGTGGATAGCGCGGAAGCGACGCATCAGCAGCTGTCTGGTGCTAACCTGCATCCGGCATTTACCTTAAGCGGTTTAGGTGCGCTGGCAGAAGCGGCGTTGAGTTGCGACCGTGTGGTAACGTTTTAGGAAGCATAATGAAACGGTTAGCCGTTATTTTTCGTCAGGGACCCCATGGTAATGCTGCGGGTCGTGAAGGGTTAGATGCATTACTGGCGCTCTCTGCACTGACGCAGGATATCGCCGTGTTTTTCATTTCCGATGGTGTACTGCATCTTTGGCCGCAGCAACAGCCCGGACACATTTTGGCGCGCGATTATATTGCCACACTCGCTGTTTTGCCGCTGTATGACATCACGGAGTTTTATGTGTGTCACACCTCTTTGCAGCAGCGCGGTCTGACGCTGCCTGCAGAACCGATGCTACCGGCACAGATGCTGGATGAACAGGCGCTACGGGAAAAACTGAACAGCTGCGCACAGATATTGACCTTCTGACCGTCTTGTTACGGAGTTCTGCTATGTTACACACCTTAAGTCACTCTCCCTGGCAGGTTGATCTACCGGCACTGCTGAGACTGATAAGCCCTGGTGATGCCCTGTTATTGACTCAGGATGGTGTGATTGCTGCACTGGCAGGCAGCGAGCACAGTCGTCAACTGTTGGCCTGCCATGTGCCTCTGTATGCCCTGGAAAGTGACCTCCTGGCGCGGGGAATTGCCTCCCTGTGTGACCCTGCCATCACCATTATCGACTACGGAAAGTTCGTTGAATTGAGCGAACAGCATATGCAGCAAATCCTTTGGTAGCAACAACGCAATCGTTTGCTTTTTTGCTTGCGCAATAGCGAAGGGTTGTATATATTAGCGGGCATTCAAACCGCCAGGTGAATAATGCTTTCGTCTGCTACCAGGAGATGCATGCAGAATGTCTGATGCTTCAATATCCTCCGCACAGGTCACCGTGATCATGGGCAGTCGTTCCGACTGGTCAGTGATGCGGGGAGCCTGTGAACTGCTCACCGAGCTGGCGATTCCCCATGAACAGCGTATTGTTTCTGCCCACCGAACGCCTGATCTGATGTTTCAATTTGCTGAGCAGGCAGCAGAGCGCGGTATCCGGGTGATGATTGCCGGTGCGGGCGGTGCGGCTCACCTGCCTGGCATGGTGGCGGCCAAGAGCCAGCTGCCGGTGATTGGCGTGCCGATTGGCAGTTCGGCGCTGCAGGGGTGGGATGCATTACTCTCTATCGTACAAATGCCCGCCGGTGTCCCGGTGGCGACCATGGCTGTCGGCCTTGCTGGCGCACGCAATGCCGCTTTACTGGCCGCCCAGATCCTGGCACTGCAAGACCCGGCATTGCTAAACCGTCTGCAACAACGTCGTGCCGATATCACGGCCGACGTCATCGCCGACGCTGAAATAGAGACTGACTTTGAAATAAACAGAGAGATAAGTCGTCATGAGTAACCAGCTGCCACCCCCTGCGACTATCGGTATCCTGGGAGGTGGACAGCTTGGACGCATGTTGACTCAGGCGGCGACCGCCATGGGCTACTCTGTTGTGTGTCTCGACCCTTCCGTCAATAGTCCCTGTGGTCAGGTGGCAGAGCAAATTGTGGCACCTTACGACGATCTGACTGCCGTCAGTGAACTGGCCGCCCGCAGCGATCTGCTCAGCTATGAATTTGAAAATGTGGATGCCGCAGTATTAGCCCATCTGGAGCGCCAGGGCAGCACCCGCCTGCCACAAGGGAGTCAACTGTTAGCCACAACCCAACATCGGTTGCGCGAAAAAGCGCTGCTGACGGAGCTGGGCCTCTCTGTGGCCCCCTGTAAAGCGGTGCACACCCTGTCAGATCTGCAACAGGCTGCCGATG
>JBOFSC010000052.1:0-4986 GCA_051651345.1 Enterobacteriaceae bacterium | reverse complement strand
AATCACCCATTGTAGCTGGCTTCCGGTAATAGCCACAACATCAAAACGATAGTCTGTATGATAGGGGTTACAGTTGCAGCGGAGCAACCATTGATTGGCTAAGCTGCGTAATTTGTGTCGTTTACTGTGGGTAACAGTGTCTGCGGCGCTGCCAAACAGGGCATTTTGGCGATAGCGCACCTCCACAAAGACCCACTGACGCCCATCGCGCATGATCAGATCCAGCTCGCCGCCACGCAGGTGGATATTAGCAGCCACAAAGAGCAACCCCTGTTGCTGAAGATAGCGGCGGGCACGCTGCTCATAGCGTTGCCCTATCTGGCGGCGGTTTATTGTGCCGGTCGCGGCTGGCCTTGCTGGAAGGTTAACCATGATAATTTCCTGCTCAGTACACAGTGGTTATCGCTGCGGATTACCCCGGTTTGACCGTTGAACTGAAAGTGACTGTCCATTTTCATCTGGTTGAAACGCTGTACCAGAGCGCGGGCATCCATCCCCATGGCATAGAGTCTAACCAGCGTGTAATCATGGTTAAAGCGCTGACTGACGCTGGCCAACTGCTCCGGTGCGCTACCCGCCAGCAGGGGAATCTCACTGTATTGTGCCCCTTCCAGCTCCAGACGATAGCTGCTGGTGCCGGGAGATTGATAGCTGCGTGAACTGAGATAGATAGCGGGCCGCAAGGTGCTGCTGTTCATATCCAGAAGGGGTTTTAACAGCGCCATCTCCGCCTGTGTTGCCACGATATAGAGGGCATCGATCTGCTGCGGAGCTGTGTTTTCCCCTTGAGGGATGGGAGCACTGTTGTCGTCACCCATAACCGATGCGGGCGTTTGTTGCACCGCCTGCAGAGGGGTACCACTCAGCGGCAGGCCAACCCCGCGCTGAATTTGTTCCTTCATTTCTGCCACGGAGGCGAAGGATTGCACCAGTGCAGGGGTCGTGCTGTGGCGTTGCCAGCCCTCAGCAAAGGCGCTGGCAATACGCTGGCCCAGCTCCCCATGGGGGATCAGCACCAGCGGCAGGCGTTTATCCTGGCTCCAGATATGGCTGGCAGCATCACGGGCTTCATCTTCCGGTGCCAGGGCAAAATAACAGATATTATCCCGGGCTTCGGGCTGCTCCGGTTCATTGAGGGTCAGAATCTTCAGGGAGGTGGGGATTTTGGCGATCTCTTCAACCGCGTTTTTCAGAAATGGGCCCACTACTATATCGACGCTATCACACTCCGCTTCCTGCAATAACTCAGCAAGAGGCCGCTGTGAGGTATCATAGACTTTAACGGCAGGCGCGTTAGCACTGGCAGGGACACCTTCGGCGTTGGTCTCTGTTGCCCCTGGCTGAGCGCTATCCATAAATCCCTGTTCGATGGCCTGACTGTAGATTTTAGCCTGACCATTCAGGGGCAGAAACAGGGCAACATTGAGCGCTTTCGTTTCCACAGGTGCTTCATGCCGGGCTAATAACTGACTGGGTAGCTGCTCCGAAGCGGGATGATGCGGATGGGAAATGCGCCACATATCGAGCATCGCCTGCCACTGCTGCGCGCTGCTCTCCGTGGGACTATACTGTTGGCGATAGTCATGGAGCAGCGACAGCCAGCCCTGCAGTAGGGCGTCATCCGCCCCATTTTCCTGGCTCTGTATGTCACTGGCAGGCAGGCTGGTCAACAGGCTCCAGATCTGATCCAGATTATTTTGTCGTGCCTCTCCTTGCAGATTCGCTGTCTGGCTGATTAACAGGCGCAGGGTTTCCACCGGTGGAGCCTCTTTGTCCGCCGTAGTGCGCACCGCCTGGTAACGCTTCTGCTGCTCGGGTGACAGCTGGTTAAAGTGAAGCTTATCCAGAACCATTAATGCCGTGACGGGCTGCTTTTGTGCCGCGTAGATCTCAGCTTCAAGCAACTGACGCTCCTGCAATTGGGTGGCAGTTAATGTTTTTGGCAGTTGATACAGCAGTTCGGAGGCAATAACACTCTTGCCACGCTGTAACAGCAGGTGGGCGGCAAGCAGTTGCTGATCGATCCCCTGACTGCTGTTATCCTGTTGCAACTGACGCAGATACTGCTGATCCGAGATATCCGGGTCGCTGATGACCAGGGAGTGCTCCGGCGGTGTGCTCTGACAACCCAGCAAGATAAAGCTGAGTAGTGCCAGCGCCAGTAATCGTAGCCTGTTGTTGATATTAAAGAGCATTGAGACAAGCATAATCTATCCAGTATATGATACCTCGGTATTGTAAATGGCTAATCCGGATCAAACAATGAATCAGCACGCTTTACCCACAATTTATCCTGCCACACTTTATGTTGTTGCCACGCCTATTGGCAATTTGCAGGATATTAGTCAACGGGCCCTGACGATATTACAACAGGTTGACAGAGTTGCAGCGGAGGATACCCGTCATACCGGCTTGTTGCTACAACACTTTGGCATTAGTGCGCGCCTTTTCGCATTTCATGATCATAATGAACAGCATAAGACAGAATATTTGCTAAGCCGTTTGCAGGCCGGGGAGTCAATTGCCCTGGTCTCGGATGCAGGGACACCCCTGATCAACGATCCGGGCTATCATCTGGTGCGCCGCTGTCGCGAGGCAGGGATCAACGTCGTGCCGATACCTGGTGCCTGCGCTGCGATCACGGCGTTGTCGGTGGCGGGTTTAGCATCAGATCGCTTCTGTTATGAAGGCTTTTTACCGGCTAAAAGTAGCGGACGCCAGCAGGCGTTGCAGGCCGTGGCGGACGAGCCGCGCACCCTGATCTACTATGAATCTCCGCACCGTTTGCTGGAGACATTGCGCGATATGCTGCAGGTCTTTGGCCCGGCGCGTTATGTGGTGCTGGCCAGGGAGTTAACCAAAACCTGGGAAACCGTCTATGGCGCAAGATTACAGGAGCTGCTCACCTGGGTTGAGCAGGATGAGATGCAGCGCAAGGGCGAAATTGTTCTGCTGGTAGAAGGGAAAAGGGCCCAGGATGAGTCGCAGGAGCTGCCCGCCGAAGCTCTGCGCACTTTACAACTGCTACGCAGTGAGTTGCCGTTAAAAAAGGCGGCGGCACTGGCGGCAGAGATCCACGGCGTTAAGAAAAATGCCTTGTATCAGTATGCGATTCAGAGGACTGAGGAGTGAGGACAGAGGACAGAAGAGGGAAACGCAGGCAGAGGAAAATATATTTTCTATAGATTGGGTGTTGCGACGGGGCTGGTTGCACGAGTATACTCCCCGGCGGGAGTCGGCCAGACAGTCGCTGCTTTACTGTTGTCCTGTTACAGGAGACGGGTAAAGGGGAGGAAAGTCCGGGCTCCACAGGGCAGGGTGCCAGGTAACGCCTGGGAGGCGCAAGCCTACGACAAGTGCAACAGAGAGCAAACCGCCGATGGTCTGCCACAGGCAGTCACAGGTAAGGGTGAAAGGGTGCGGTAAGAGCGCACCGCACGGCTGGCAACAGTCCGTGGCACGGTAAACTCCACCCGGAGCAAGGCCAAATAGGGGTTCTTTGGTGCGGCCCGCACTGAACCCGGGTAGGCTGCTTGAGCCAGTGCGTGAGTGCTGGCCCAGATGAATGGCTGTCCAAGACAGAACCCGGCTTATCGGCTGACTCCCCCTTTTTTTAGGCAGGAGAGAATAAATGAGCAGAGATCGTGCTCTGACACTGGAAGCGCTGCGTGTTATGGATGCCATTGAACGGCGCGGTAGTTTTGCCGCAGCAGCAGAAGAGTTAGGTCGTGTTCCTTCAGCGTTGAGTTATACCATTCAAAAGCTGGAAGAAGATCTGGATATCTCCCTGTTTGATCGCTCAGGCCACCGAACCCGGTTTACCCGTGCAGGTCTGATGCTACTGGAAAATGGGCGGGTTCTGCTGGAAGCTGCCGCCCGGCTTACCGATGATGTGGAAGCCCTCGCCCGTGGCTGGGAAACCAGTCTGACCATTGCTGTGGACCTGGTCCCCATCGAAATGCTATTCCCTCTGGTGGAGCGTCTGGCGCAAAAAACCCACACCTCTATTACACTGCTGTCGGAAGTACTGGCGGGCTCATGGGAAAGGCTTGAGCAAGGCAAAGCCGATATTGTGCTGGCCCCCTCCACCTATTTTCGCCCCTCAGGGGAGATCAACAGCCAGAGACTTTACCGTAGCATGATGGTCTTTGTGGCCGCAGCGGATCATCCGATTCATCAGGAACCGCAACCGATGACGGAAGCCATTCGGCGTCAGTATCGGGTGGTGGTGCTGGCAGATACGGCGCGGGAAAAACCGACCCTGACGGCACATATTCTGGATAAGCAACCCCGTTTAACCGTGAACTCCATAGAGGCCAAGCGTAAAGCGTTACTGGCGGGATTGGGGATCGGCTCGCTGCCCTGGCAGATTCTTGAAGAGGATCTTAAATCCGGCGCACTGCGGGTGATTTGCCAGGAGCAGTCACAGCCGGTGGATATTATTATGGCCTGGCGCAGGGATAATATGGGAGAGGCTAAAGCATGGATGTTGCGGGAAATACCGCAACTGCTCTCTCCGCCCTCTCCCAAATAACAAAACCGAACCGGGGAGCTATTCATTGCCATTAGGCGCGGTCTGACGACTTTTCTTGCGTTTCCAGACCATCCACACTGTACCCACCAGACCACTGACCAGCAGCAGTATTGGCAGTAACATCAGACAAAAGATCAGTTCATCTTCATAGCGGATAAATAGCGGTGTCTTGCTCATGGCATAGCCGAGAGAGGTGAGGATCACCACCCATAACAGGCCACTGAGCCAGTTGAAAATCTGAAAGCGCCCGTTACTGAGTCCGGATAAGCCGGCAAGGGTGGGTAAAATAGTGCGTACAAAGGCCAGAAAACGGCCAAGCAGCAGCGCTGTCAAACCGTGACGATGGAACAGTTGATGAGCGCGTTGATGGTAATGAGGGGGCAGATTCATTAGCCAGCCCTGTACTGTCTTACTGTTGCCAAGCCATCGTCCCTGAGCGTAACCCAACCAGC
>JBOFSC010000051.1:0-2972 GCA_051651345.1 Enterobacteriaceae bacterium | reverse complement strand
TATCCGCCGCAGCAAAGCGATAATATTGAGCAAATCCCTGATAACCCCCCACCAGCATCGTGGCAGCGGCAAATAACCAGAAACTATGGATCCAGATGGCCCAGGCACCGAGCAACCCTGAGGCACATCCAAACAGGGTGCCCAGCAGAAAACCGGCTTTACGACCAACACGTTTCATCAGCAGTGACGCCGGGATCATCGTGACGGCTGCCCCGACCATGCTCAAAGCCACCGGCAACGTTGCCAGACTCTTATCGTTGGCCAGATACAATCCGACTAAACCAGCAATCGTTACCACCAGAACTGAAGCCGTCTGAAACAGGGCCTGAGCGCCTGCCAGCAACAGTACATTGCGTTTTTCTGTGGTCATAAATTTCCCTTAACACCCATTAACAGCCCTTTGAAAGAGACAAAACACTTTACCATACTGTTAAATAATGATTACCTATGTTTGACTCACATCACCTGTGATAGCATCGACGCTGAATTTGTATGATACAACTCCTTAACACAATATATGTATGGTTATAATGGTGCTTATTTTATATAAGCACTCTATCTTTTCTATTTTCCGCATAAATCAAGGTTTCCATTTGTCACTATCAGTCCTATAATGCATCCCAATTATATTTCTGTTAATCAAATAGTTTATATTAAGTATCTTACACATAGGAAAAAGCGTATGACTGACAATAACTCTGCGTTAAAAAAAGCCGGCCTGAAAGTCACGCTACCCCGTCTTAAAATTCTTGAAGTTTTACAAGAACCTGGAAATCACCACCTGAGTGCGGAAGAGCTTTATAAAAAACTGATCGATATGGGTGAAGAGATAGGTTTAGCCACGGTATATCGTGTGCTCAATCAATTTGATGATGCAGGCATTGTCACACGGCATAATTTTGAAGGGGGTAAATCTGTCTTTGAATTGACCCAACAACACCATCATGACCATCTGATCTGTCTGGATTGTGGCAAGGTTGTTGAGTTCAGAGATGAATTTATTGAGCAGCGTCAACGGGAAATTGCCGAGAAATTTAATATTAAGCTGACCAATCATAGCCTGTATCTCTATGGCAACTGCGCCGTGGGTGACTGCCGTAACAGCGAACAAGATCCACACGAGCAGCACCTGCATAAAAAATAACAGGGTGGCGATGGCACTTCACCGCCACTCCCGCGTTATCTTTACTCTGTCACTTTTGCCCAGCTGTCCCGTAAACCAACAGTGCGATTGAAGACCAGGCTTTCTGGTCGACAATATTGACTGTCCGCACAAAAATAGCCTTCGCGCTCAAACTGATAGCTTTGATGAGCCTGTGCATTCGCCAGTGCCGGCTCAACCCAGCCCTCTCTGATTAACAGCGAGTCGGGGTTGATGGTGCTGAGAAAATCCTCAGCGGCGCCAGGGGCGGGCACAGAGAACAGGCGATCATAGAGGCGAAACTGGGCTGGCTGCGCATATTTGGCAGATACCCAATGGATTACCCCTTTCACTTTGCGTCCGTCCGCTGGCATCTTACCCAAGGTATCAGGATCATAGGTGCAATAGACGGTGGTAATATTCCCCTCAGCATCTTTCTCGACCCGTTGGGCACGAATCACATGGGCATGGCGCAAACGCACCTCTTTCCCCAGCACCAGCCTTTTGTATTGCTTATTGGCCTCTTCACGAAAATCCGCACGGTCGATATAGAGTTCACGGGTTAGCTGCAGTGATCGCTCGCCCAGCTCCGGCTTATTGGGGTGATTGGCTACACTCAGAGTGATCTCTTGCTCTGCAGGCAGATTCTCCAGCACCACTCTGACCGGGTCCAGTACTGCCATAGCCCGTGGCGCATTGTCATTCAGATCATCACGGATACAGGTTTCCAGCGCCACCATCTCCACATTGTTATCCTGTTTGCTGATACCAATACGGCGACAAAATTCACGCACCGAGGCCGGTGTGTAACCCCGGCGGCGCAAACCGGAGATCGTTGGCATTCTCGGATCATCCCAGCCTTCAACAATCTTTTCAGACACCAGTTGGCTCAGCTTGCGCTTGGACATGATCGCGTATTCAAGATTGAGGCGGGAGAACTCATACTGTCTTGGATGGCAGGCAATGGTGATATTGTCCAGCACCCAGTCATAGAGACGGCGATTATCCTGAAACTCCAGAGTACACAGGGAGTGCGAGATTCCCTCCAGGGCATCGGAAATGCAGTGGGTAAAGTCATACATCGGATAGATGCACCACTTGTTACCGGTCTGATGGTGCTCAGCAAACTTAATGCGATAAATCACCGGATCGCGCATCACGATAAAGGGCGAGGCCATATCGATTTTAGCCCGCAAACAGGCCGTGCCTTCGGCAAATTCACCATTACGCATTTTGCTAAACAGCTGCAGATTCTCTTCCACACTGCGCTCGCGATACGGGCTGTTTTGACCAGGTTCAGTCAGGGTACCACGATAAGCTCTGATCTGATCCGGACTCAGTTCATCCACATAGGCGAGACCTTTTTGGATCAACTCAACCGCATAGTCATGCAACTGATCGAAGTAGTCTGATGAGTAGCGAACCGGACCATCCCACTGGAAACCCAGCCACTGCACATCCTGCTTGATGGACTCCACATACTCCATATCCTCTTTAACCGGATTGGTGTCATCAAACCGCAGGTTGCACTTACCCTGGTAATCGAGAGCGATACCAAAATTCAGGCAAATCGCCTTAGCGTGACCGATATGCAGATAACCGTTAGGCTCCGGTGGAAACCGGGTCTGTATGGCGCTGTGTTTACCAGAGGCTAAATCCTCATCGATAATCTGCCTGATAAAATTGGTCGGGCGGCTCTCTGCCTCACTCATCACTTTTTCCTCTTACAATTTTTGGACTCGCATAATTTAATCCGCAATCATCGCCTAAGCCAGCACAAGAGACAACTGATTAGCGGAAAAATAGTGCGTTACTTAAGTTCCGGAACAGG
>JBOFSC010000050.1:0-3041 GCA_051651345.1 Enterobacteriaceae bacterium | reverse complement strand
GGTAAGGCAGGGTAAGGTTAGCAGACTCGCCGCAAGTACCTCCCTGTAGGCTCGAAGCGCAGCATCCCTGCTGCTTACGGTCTGCTAACCTTACCCTGCCTCACCCCGTTATTGCTGTCAGGTGCAGCTGGTTACAATTTTATAAACCTTGTTTTTGAGTACTTCAGGCCGTAGTTGATTTTTTTGTACAACAATGCGGAGGGTGGAGGGGGGAGCAGGTTATCAGACCGTAGAGGCATGGATGCCGAACTCGAGCTACAGGGATGTACTTGCCGCGAGTCTGAGAACCTGCTCCCCCCTTCACCCGGTCCCAAAGGTAACAAGGAACCAACAGGTAGGAACCTATGAAATATTATCTGGGGATTGATTCCGGTGGAACCCTGCTTAAAGCGGGTCTGTATGATGAAAAGGGTCGGCAGTTGGCCCTGTGTCGGCAGAGTACGCAGGTGATCAATGAGCGTGCCGGATGGGTTGAGCGGGATCTCTCTTTATATTGGCAGGAGACTTGTTCTGTCATTCAGGGGGTGGTGCGGCAAAGTGGTATTGCCCCCAGGGATATTTGTGGCGTCAGCATTTCTGCCCAGGGTAAGGGTGTCTGTCTGTTAGACCAGTATCAGCAGCCACTGCGTAACGGTATTCTCTCTTCAGACTCCCGCGCCATAGAGATTGTGCGCGCCTGGCAACAGCAACAACTGCCTGAAGCGCTTTATCCGCTCACACGACAGACGCTCTGGACCGGGCATCCGGTTTCTCTGCTGCGCTGGCTCAAGGAGCATGAGCCAGAAACGTATCGCAATATTGGCAGCATCTTAATGTTTCATGATTTTCTGCGCTACTGCATGACCGGGGATATCAGCGCAGAGTTGACCAATATTTCTGAAAGTAACTTTTTTAATGCCAACACCCAGGAGTACGATCCGCAATTGCTGGCCCTGTGTGGCATTGAGGAGATGCTTCCCGCGTTGCCGAAAATTGTGCCGCCAACTGCGCTCTGTGGCTATATCCATGCTACAGCCGCCGCAGCCTGTGGTCTGGTAGAGGGGACACCGGTTTTTGCTGGTCTGTTCGATGTGGTCTCGACCGCTCTCTGCTCCGGTATCAGCGTCAATGATCATAAGCTGAATGTGGTAATGGGAACCTGGAGTGTCACTTCAGGGATCACAGAGACGCTGTGTGATCAGCAGCAGGAAGCGTTTATTTACGGCTGCTATGTCAATCCTCAGCACTATATTGTGCATGAGGCCAGCCCAACCTCCGCATCAAACTATGAGTGGTTTGCGCCCTGGCTGGGGTGTGATGGCAAGCTGCAGCATGCAGACAATGAGGCACTGGTGCGTGCGTTGCCACCACTGGATAGTGATATTCTGTTTGTCCCCTTTCTGTATGGATCCAATGCGGGCTTAGGACTGAAGTCGGGGCTTTATGGCGTGCAAGCGCATCACAAAAAAGCCCATATTATTCAGGCGATCTGGGAAGGTATTCTCTACTGCCACACTGTACATATCGAAAAGATGTTAAAGCGTTTTCCCCAGACGCAAGCCTTGCGTGTGACTGGTGGTTCCACCCAATCCATGACCTGGATGCAGATACTGGCTGATTTGACGGGATTGCGTGTGGAGATCCCGGCCCTCGATGAAACAGGCACTCTGGGCGCAGCAGTCGTCGCGATGGTGGGTGATGGAATATACCCCTCGGTGGAGAGTGCCCTGGGCCAAATATCCCCTGGCGTTGATACCATTTTACCCGACAGCCAGCGCACCGGGGCATACCAGCAAAAATACCGGCGTTATCGGGCCTTTGTGGAGTTACTTAAACAGTTCGAGGCGGCACCATGAGTGAACAGGTTAAATCACTGATTAAGTCGATGCAGTTGCTGGAGTATCTGAGCCAGCACCCCAATGGTATGGCGTTACATGAGTTAACCAAAATCAGCGGGATCAATAAGACCTCGGTGCACCGTATTCTCTCCACCTTTGAAGAGTTGGGGTATGTGGCGCAATTTCCGGACACCCGTGCCTATCGCCTGACCCTGAAAATGTTACATGTCGGCCATGGGGCGCTGAGTGCTAACGTCCTTGGCAGTGTTCGGCCGATCCTCAGCGGGTTAATGGATGAGATCAACGAAACCATCAACTTTATCTCCCGCGAAGGGGATAAAATCGTGTTTCGCGATAAGCTGGAGCCACAGTTCTCCTCATTTCGAACCCGCACTTTTGTCGGTATGTATTTCGATATGTACTGTACTGCGGCGGGGAAAGTTTTTCTGGCTTTCTCCTCCCGTCAGGATCAGGAAAATTACTGGCAACGCAATCAGGCTATTATTCGCCCGTTGACCGATAATACCATCGTCCATAAACAGCGCTTCTTTGAGGAGATGGAGAGTATACGCCAGCAAGGTTATGCCTTCGATAATGAGGAGAATGAAGCGGGCATCTCCTGCATTGCGGTGCCTGTTTTTGATCACTCCGGTAGCCCGGCTTATGCCGTCAGCGTCTCCACCCTGACCCCCAGAATGCGGGCGATGGGGGCCCACACTCTGGCTGCCAGTATCCGGCGTGCCAATGAACAGATCGAGGATAAACTGTTTCGTAAAGGGGACAGGGAGTAACACGATTATCCGGCATCGCTCAGTTGTTTGATCTCCTCATACAGCGTTCGTGGAATTGAAACCCCCTCTTTAACAGAGACAGTGCGTTGTTGATAGCGTCGCTGCCCTGGCAGACGTGCGCCTTGTGCCAGCAGAGCGCTAAACATCGCCTCCGCTCTGGCAAGGTGGGCGGCCTGTTGCTCGCCTAAAAACGCTGCCGGATCGATGGCAATAATTAACTCTCCGCCAAAGGGGGAAGCGCCACTGTCAGCGTCAAACGCCAGGGACTCCACACTGCTCAGCTCACCGATCAACGGGCCTGCCAGCAGCTCTATCATGGCCGCCAGCGCGGAACCTTTATAACCACCAAAGGTGAGCATGGCCCCCTGCATCACACTCTCTGCATCGGTACTGGGCTCCCCATCAGCATCCAGACCCCAGCCCTCAGGCAACG
>JBOFSC010000049.1:0-7695 GCA_051651345.1 Enterobacteriaceae bacterium | reverse complement strand
GGTGAGCATCCCAATTCAGTCAACTGTTCTGTGCTGAACAATTGCTGCAGGCTGTTACGCAGGGTCTTGCGGCGTTGATTAAAGGCGGCCTGAGTCAGGCGGCTTAACATCTGAAAATCCTTTACCGGGAAGGGAATTGTACTATGGGGCACGATTCTGACCACGGCCGAGTCGACTTTGGGCGCAGGGCGAAATGCGCCAGGTGGCACCTCAAGCGCAGGGATCACCTGGCAAAAGTATTGTGCCATGACACTGAGTCGACCATAAGATTTATTGCCCGGAGCCGCCACCAATCTGTTCACCACCTCTTTTTGCAGCATAAAGTGCATGTCTGCGATAACATCAGTATAGTTGAAGAGATGAAATAGCAGGGGAGTGGAAATATTATAGGGCAAATTGCCTATCAGGCGTAATTTGCCCCCCTGGGCCGGTAACAGCTGGCGATAATCCACTGTCAGCGCATCTTGCTGAATGATATTCAATTTATCAGCCAGTCGTGGATGATGCCTCAGGCGTTCGGCCAAATCGCGGTCCAGCTCGACCACGGTAAGGCGTTCTGTTTTGGCGGCGAGAGGTTCGGTTAAGGCGCCCAGACCTGGGCCGATTTCCACCAGAGATTCCTGGGGTTGTGGCGCGATAATGGCGACGATCGAGTCAATCACATGATGATCAACCAGAAAGTTCTGCCCAAAACGTTTACGGGCGATATGTCCCTGATGGCTTCTGCTATTCATAACTCAATAAGGCTCTGCTGGCGGGTTGCCCCGCCTTGTTATTTTTTCCCGGAATGGTCGAGGATTTTAACATAAGCGTTGGCACGCTCCTCTTGCAGCCAGACTTGGGTCTCTTCGGTAAATTTACGATTAAACAGCATCTGATAGGCTCTGTCTTTGAGCGCTGCATCGGTTTTATCCACCTTGCGGGTGCCGAGCAGTTGAATCAGGTGCCAGCCGAATGAACTGTGGACTGGTTTGCTGATCTCATTGGGGGAGAGTTTGTTCAGGGCATCACGGAACGCAGGGTCAAAGGCATCCGCTGCTGTCCAGCCCAGATCGCCCCCTTTGGCCGCAGAACCCGGATCTTCTGAGTACTCTTTCGCCAGTTTGGCAAAATCAGCACCATTGTTAATCTCTTTGGCAAGCTGCTCCAGCTTGGCGCGGGCCTGGGCATCGCTCATCACCACGGAGGGGCGCAGTAAAATATGGCGGGCATGGACTTCTGTGACGGAAACGCCGTGTTCGCCACCACGAATATCATTGACACGCAGAATATGAAAACCAACGCCGGTGCGGATGGGGCCGACAATCTCGCCTTTCTGGGCTTTTGGCAGGCGCTCGGCAAACATAGTGGGCAGCTCTTCCAGCTTACCCCAGCCCATGGCTCCCCCTTCCAGAGCGTTAGGATCGGCTGAGTAGGTTATTGCCAGTTTAGCAAAATCAGCCCCTTTTTTAAGCTGTTCCACCAGAGCGTTCGCGCGTTGACTGGCCTCGTTAATCTGGGCAGTATCTGGATTTTCTGGCAGCGGGATCAGAATATGACTCAGATTGAGTTCAGCACTGTCACCCACCTGATTGGCTATCTGTTTGGCCAGGGAGTCCACTTCCTGAGGCAGGATGGTGATCCGGCGCCGCACTTCGTTGTTGCGCACTTCAGACAGCAGGATCTCTTTACGGATTTGATCGCGATAGCTGTTGTAGTTTATTTTCTCAGCCGTCAGTCGGGCGCGCAGTTGCGCCAGGGTCATATTGTTACGACCGGCAATAGACGTAATGGCTTCATCCAGCTCTTTATCACCCACGGACATGCCCATACGATGCGCCTGATCGAGCATAATCGTATCCAGGATCAGCCGATCCAACACCTGTTGATGCAACGTGGCATCATCAGGGAGTTGTTGATTGGCCTGGCGTGCCCCTTGTTTGATGGTGTTCATCATATTAGTGACATCGCTTTCCAGGACGACGCTGTTGTTGACAACCGCAGCAACTTTATCTACTTCCTGGGCGGCAAAAAGCGTATTACTGCACAGGAGCAATGCTGTGAACAGCATTTTCCAGTTTTTCATAGTCTTTCCCATTAGATGTTTCAACATTCCAGAGTTCAGTTAGAAGGCCCGCTGGTAAGGCAGAATACCTGCACTTAACATCTGTGAACTGCCCAGACTCGGGGAGCCACCTAACCCACGTAATTCAAACTTGAATGAGACTTTATTATCGTATTTGCTTTGGCCTTTAAGCAGATCCCATTCGTTGATCTTTCGTTCATAACCCAGACGTAAAGACCAGCAGCAGGTATTGTACTGTATGCCAGCGGTGGCGTCTGCGACTTGTTTCCATTTGGTATCATAATAGTAAGTCCCCACCAGGGCCCAGCGGTCGGCAATGGGCCAACTGGCGGCACTGCCCACCTGAGAAATACTGACCTGATAAGAGCTGTTCTCCACCAGTTTGGGTAACATCGCCGTGATGTAGTCGGCGCTGGCGTAGCGATAGTTGAGTTGTAATACCCTGTCCTCATCGCGGCGATACTCCAGCACGGCATCGGCCAGACCCACATTATCCACGTTGGAATTATATTGCATGCCACCGCGTAAGCCCAACTCCGGGGTCATTTTCCAGTAGAGATCCCCGGCCCAGGTGCGGCTGCCTTTATCGCCAAATTTACTCAGGGAACTATCTGGCCGATCTTTGGGGCCAATGCGAGCGGCAGAAAAGTAGTAAATCTGACCGACAGAGATATTAAAGCGTTCGGTCAGTGACTCATCATAGATGCGAGAGGTGATACCGGTTGACACCTGGTTGGCAGAGGCGATGCGATCCAGGCCACTAAAGCTTTGATCACGGAACAGACCGGTATAGTCCGCCTGCAACAGGGTGGTATCATAGAGATAGATATTATTCTGATCCTTATAGGGAATATAGAGATACTGGATACGTGGCTCCAGGGTCTGAATATTTTGCGCCATCAGGGGCATGGGGCGCTCAAAGATCAGTTTGCCATCGCTTTTAAATTGCGGTAGCACGCGGTTTATGCTGCCGGACAGCTCATCGTTATAGCCAAGAGAGTTCTGTTCCGCTTTGGAGATATCCTGCTGATAGTGCGTGGCCAGCAGTTGGATTTCATTGTTAATACTGCCCCAGGAGTTGGCTAAAGGCAGGCTCAGGCTTGGTTGCAGGTGCCAGCGGGTCGCTTCGGGATTGTTCTCTCTGGGGCTGACAAAGCGGCTGACCTGACCATAGGTATGGAAATCAAAAGGCCCGATACTGTCCTGGTAGTAATTAAAATCCAGTTGCGGCTCAGAACGATAGACATCGGGGTTGCCGCCCTGAGTAAAGATCTGGAAACGTTTACTGGACAGGGTGGCGTTCCAGTTCTGCTCAGCATAGCCGACGCTGGCTTTCTGGCTGGCATAGCCATCGGTGCTGGAGCCATGAACACTGGACAGATCGCTGAAGTAGCGATAATCGCTGACTTTGGTGTAATCGACATTAAAGCGCCAGACTTGGTCCATCACACCGTTATGGCCCCAGTAGAACAACCAGCGGGTGGAATCTTTTTTCGGTTCATCCTTTTCAAATTGCCGGTCATTCGGCAACCAGTCAAGAGCCAGTAGCCCGCTACCGGGAGCGCCCAGATAGCGGAACTCATTCTGCCACTGCATGCCCCGATTCGAGGCATAATTAGGCGTGATGGTGGCATCGTAGTTGGGCGCAATATTCCAGTAAAAAGGCAGTGCGAAGCCGAAGCCACCATTGCTGCTGTGATCGATATTGGGGATCAGAAAACCCGAGCGGCGGGTATTGCCGGTAGGGAGCTGCAGATAGGGGCTGTAGAATACCGGGACCGGGCCTATTTTGAAGCGGGCATTCCAGATCTCGGCCACTTCCTCTTCACGATCATGAATCACTTCGCTGCCGACCACGCTCCAGCTATTATCTCCGGGCAGACAGGAGGTAAAAGTCCCGTTGTGTAAAATGGTGTAACGGTTATTATCGCGGGTTTCCAACTTGTCGGCACGTCCCCGTCCCTGACGGTTGACCATCATATAGTCACCCTCATAGACATCGGTATCTTTGCTGTTCAGATTCGACCAGGCTTTCGGGCCATTTAACTTAATCTGCTCATCGCTGTATTTCACATTGCCGGTGGCGGTGATATTTCTGTCAGCCTCCTGCTGGCCTGGCTTTTGGCTCTGCTGTAGTTTAACGCTATCAGCGGTGAGTTTACGGTTGCCCTGTTTGATCACGACATCGCCACTGAATGTGGTCTTATCAGGATACTGCACATCACTTTTTTGTGATTCGATATCCACAGGCAGAGACTCAATCTCACCGCTAACAAGAGGTTGATCGTAGCGTGGAACACCCAGCAGGCATTGTTGTGCCAGAGAGTCAGAGGCAGAGACATAATGGCTGTACAATGCGCTCCAAATCATCGCGGTAAGCAGTGAAGGGATCTTTTTTTTCATAACCGTACGTGTATTCCATTAAAAGAGTTTTCTAAGTCATGCCCCTGGTCGCTGGCAGGGAAGAGCAACCCACGATTACTGTAGCACTATTTGAGCAACTTATTTAGTGCTGTCTGCAAACAAGTTGCAAGACGACGGGTAAAATACTGGGCACCTATAACATTGACGAGTATCATAATGCAATTTTGCAGTTACAGCATGGTGAATTGGATCCTCTGATGCGTTATTGGGGCAAATTATTAGGAACAGTGTTGGGATATCTTTCCGGAGCGGGGTTCTGGGGGGTAGTGGTCGGATTCCTGTTCGGGCATATGGTGGATCGCGCCCGTATCCCGACCAGGGGAGGTTATTTTGCCAGTCAGCACTCCAGACAGATGCTGTTTTTTATCACCACATTTGAGGTGCTGGGACATCTGAGCAAAGCCAAAGGGCGGGTGACAGAAGCCGATATTCAGATGGCGTCCCATTTTATGCAGCGCCTGAATCTGCATGGTGCGGCACGCACATCGGCGCAACAGGCCTTCCGAGTCGGCAAAGAGGCGGATTATCCGCTGCGTCATAAATTGCGTGAACTGCGCACCATCTGTTTTGGCCGCCACGATCTGATCCAGATGTTTCTGGAGATTCAGTTGCAGATGGCCTTTGTCGACGGGCAGTTACATCAGCGAGAGCGCCAGGTGCTCTACGTGATCGCCGAAGAGCTGGGCATCTCCCGGCAGCAGTTTGAGCGCTATCTCTCCATGATGGAGGGCGGACGTCACTTTAATCGCAACGGGCAGCAACACGGCGGCTATGCAGGTCATCAACAGGGGCCAACCGTAGAGGATGCCTGTAAAGTGCTGGGCGTACAGCCTGGTGCGGATGTGGCCACCATCAAGCGCGCTTATCGTAAACTGATGAGTGAGCATCACCCGGATAAGCTGGTGGCCAAGGGATTACCGCCGGAGATGATGGAGATGGCGAAGCAAAAAGCGCAAAGCATCCAGGCAGCTTATGAACTGCTGAAAAAGCATAAAGGCTTTAAGTAATCTCTGGCACGGTTGTTTTTCTCCGCTCAGCATATTCCCGAACGGTAAAAAAAGCACTGAAAAAAGGATAAATTCGGTATAAACTTACCGAACGGGAATATTTTGCATTTGAGGTGACAATGGATAACAGAAAATTACCGGGCGGTAATATAAAGTCGACAGTCGAATTGGGTAAAATAGTATCACAGCGGCGCAAATCTCAGGGGTTAAGGCAGACGGATCTGGCTGGTCTGGCGATGACGGGGACGCGTTTTATCAGCGATCTTGAGCGGGGTAAAGGCACGGTACAATGTGATAAGGTGTTACATATACTGAATTTATTGGGACTGGATGTCCTTATCGTGGAGCGTCGCTGATGAATCTGCTGGATGTGTATATGGAGGGCTTACTGATCGGTCACCTCGCTGACCCGGGGGATGGATTGCTGCAGTTCACTTATGCTCATGCCTGGTTAGTTGACAATAAAGCGGCTCCGTTTGCGCCTGGATTCCCTTTAGCCGCTGATAAATATATAGGTAGAGAGGTTACCGATTACTTTGATAATCTATTGCCAGAAGGGCATGCCAGAGACTTTATTGCTCGTTCGGCGCATATCTCACCAGATAACGTGTTTGCCTTACTTGAGCGATTAGGAGGAGATACGGCGGGTGCAATATCACTTTTGCCTCACGGACAACGCTATGAGTCAAAGCATCGCTATTTCCCTGTGACAGCAGAAGAGATAAAGACCTGGTTTTCAGGTTCGCAAGGTATCCCTGTGGATATAGGGGAACCAGTCAGAATGTCGCTCTCTGGTGCTCAGACAAAAATGGCATTATTTATTGATACTGCAGGGAATATGGCTGTACCGTTAGGCGCCGCACCCTCAACGCATATCATTAAACCCTCGTCTACCATGAACGCCTCTTTACCCGATATGGCTGTGAATGAATCCCTGATTATGGGGTTGGCCAGGGCCTGTAAACTGAATGTACCTGATGTAGGGTATTCCCCTGCGCTGGATGCTGCTGTGATCACGCGTTACGACAGGCAAAAAGGGGAAGATGGCGTTCTGCATCGATTACATCAGAACGACCTGTGCCAATTGATGAGTATTGGGGTGGAGCGTAAATACGAATCAGAGGGGGGGCCCACACTTAAAGCGTGTTTCTCAACAGTGCAGCAATACAGCAGCCAGCCAGCGCTCGATAAGATGCGGTTAATAGAGTGGCTGGTTTTTAATCTGGCGGTCGGTAATATGGATAGTCATGCCAAGAATATTTCCATGCTGATCTCTGATAAAGGGGCTCGTCTGGCACCGTTTTATGACCTGGTTTGTACCACAGTATACCCATTACTGAGTAAACGTTTTGCTTTCAAAGTGGGCACAGAGAATCGACCTGGTTGGATTATGGAACGGCATTGGCAGAGGTTTGCAGCAGAGATTGAAGTTAACCCTCAGTTAGTGAAGAAAATCACCAGGGATATTTGCGAGCGTATCACTCAGGCCTGGATGGAGATAGCTCAGCCCCTCAGAGAAAGCGTGCCCCATCCGGCGGGTATTAACATGATAAACCGAATAGAGAAAGAGATTAAAAGCTCGGTTAAGCGCTTGTTGGGGCGACTATAGATTTCAAGTCAAGACACCGTCTGTGCTTAAATAGCTTTGCACAACGGTGCTCAACTTTGGCTCTGGTGAAGGTGGAGAGGGTACAGGTTATCAGACTCGCCGCAAGTACGTCCATGTAGGCTCGTGGTCGGCATCCTTGCCTCTCACGGTCTGCTAACCTGTACCCTCCCCACCTTGTAGCACAATTATGAAGTTATTTAGCGGTGATCAAGGTAAAAAAACAGGTGACTCAATGCAGGATATTGAACATAAAATTATTCACTTTTTAACCACTGAAATGGCGGACCACAGTGATGCTTCCCATGACATGGGGCATCTGCGCCGCGTCGCACAAAACTGCAGGGCCATCCAGAAAGAAGAGGGGGGCAATCTGGATATCTTGATAATATCAAGATATTTCCATGATATTGTCAGCTTAGCCAAAAACTCCCCTGACCGGCATCGCTCATCCGAGTTGGCCGCGCAAAAGACAATCTCCATATTGGGTCAATACTTTCAGGAAGTTCCCCGTGAGTACTATCAGCCTGTTGCCGATGCCATCCACTCCCATAGCTTTAGTGCCAATATTGCTCCCGAAACCCTGGAAGCGA
>JBOFSC010000048.1:0-2087 GCA_051651345.1 Enterobacteriaceae bacterium | reverse complement strand
TTTTTGCGACTCATGGTCAACGAGCTCATCCCAGGCGAGATCAGAAAAGTATGTTGCTATCGTTAGGTCTTAGTATTTACCCTGTAATGAATTAAAGGTACATCAATGTGTTATGAGCTTAAGTACCTACATATGATGGTGTTGTACAAGGCATAACTTGAGTATAGATGACTGTTATTCCAGGGCGCTGTTAATTTGTAACCTTTTGCAAACAGTTAGCGTAATAAAAATATTACATATATAAATAACTATATTAAATAATATTTTTCATATAGTTATGGTAGTTATTTAACTAAAATGATACTGTTTTAGCAGAGAAACAAGGTGATATAAGGATATCAGATTATGAACTCCACGCGACACAATGAAGTGATTCAAACCATTTTAGGTCGTTACAGTATTCGCCAGTTTACTGACCAGCCGATAACTCGGGAAGTTCAGGAGGTATTGCTGGCCTGTGGTTTAAGTGCCCCCAGTGGGGTCAATTTAAAACCCTGCCATATTTCGGTGGCACAACGGAGTGAATTATTTACTGAAATCAACCAGGAAATGGTTACCCAGGGCAAGAAATTACCCGAATATGCGGATTTTTTCGTCGATCCGCAATTTAATATTATGCGTTCAGCAGCACTTTTTTTACTGTTCTCTGCCAACCCCACCAGTGCATGGTATCAGTATGATGCGGCACTGATGGCTGGCAATATCAATCTGGCTGCCGAGTCACTGGGCATTGGTGCCTGCCTGCTGGGGTTTGCCCGATTTCTGTTTATCGGTGAAAAATCTGACTATTTTCACCAGCGCTTGCAGGTACCCCAGGGCTATCTGCCCCTGTTTGGTATGATTCTGGGATACAAGGGCAGTGAGGAGCAGTACGCCATTCGGCCGGCAAAGCTGGACGAATCAATGTCACGCTATATCAGTTACCTGTAAAGGGGCTACAGCAGGCGGCTAATCAGACGATCCACCCGGATACGTCGCAGGCGCTGCAGTAATTTACGCACTTTAATCGGATAGTCACGCAGAGTATCCAGTTGCTGGTAGTGAATCACCTTACTGGTATGGGTTCGGATACTCTCAAGCTCCAGTCGGCTTTGATCTGCCAACTGCTGTTGTGGATCATGGATCAAAATGCCATTTTCCAAATCCAGGTTCCAGGCACGGGGATTGAGGTTATTGCCGGTGATCAATAGCCACTGCTTATCCACCCAGATCCCTTTGAGATGGTAACTATTGCTGCCATCTTTCCATAGACGCACGGTGAGTTGTCCATTGTTCACAAATTTCTGTAACCGGCTGATAAAGCGGCGCAGGTTGATCTCATACAGATAGGGTAGGGTGCCGATGATTTTGAAAGGTTCATTATCCGGAATATAGAAATCATTGGCTGTTTTATCGCCAACGATAATCTCTACACTGATCCCTTTACGCAACAAGGCATAGATACGTTTCACCAGCGGTGTGGGCAGGTTGAAGTAGGGTGTACAGAGGGTGACCTGGTAATGGGTGCTGGCCAGTAGATGCTGGATAGTTTTATTGAGCAGGTTTTTTTTACCTAACCCCACTATGGGGGTAACGGTTAACTCCGTATCACTACAGTTATCGGCATTAAATTGATAACCAGCACTGCGTAGCTGATGGCGGAAGTAGCGAATTTTGTTCTTGAGACTGGCACTGGTAGCACGGGGTTGTTGATCCAGTCGCTGCAGCGCCGGTGACGTCAGCAGATGCTGCTGAATATACTCCACCATGGTGTCTGCCAGAGAGGCATTGCGCAGCAGATGGTAGCGATCGTAACGATACTCTCCCTGATGATGTAAATAGACATTATTCAGGCTGGCACCACTATAAATCACCAAATCATCGATAATAAACCCCTTCAGATGCAGAACACCCAGCGCTTCCCGGGTATTAACGGGTGCGCCGTAAATGGAGATCTCAACATCAGGATGCTGCTGCGCCATGCGGCAATACCAGTCAGCATTAGTACACTGGGTATCGCAACCGATACGGCCTCGCTGAGCGCGATGCCAGTCCAGCACGATATCGATGGTCAGCGCCGGACGCTGCTGTTTGGCAAGATAGAGAGC
>JBOFSC010000047.1:0-6545 GCA_051651345.1 Enterobacteriaceae bacterium | reverse complement strand
TCAATGATTTTACCATATCCTTCGACTATTGTGGCAGGGAGAAGTTCCCTACTGAGGGGCAAATTGTCGTAAATGTCTGGCCGTAGCCAGCCAGGCGGCAAACCAGCCTATCATGGCCGCGATCAGCAGCAGCAACAGGCTCTCATCCCAGGCCAGACCCTGCAGATGAAAGGTGGTGCCAAACACCTGCGCCACTTGTGTCACCACGGATTGCAGACACCAGACCAGAATCTGCGACAGCAACAGCGATAACAGGGCCCCCAGCGCCCCCAGTAGTGCCCCGCCATTGAGAAAGGGACGCAGAATAAAGCCATCTGTGGCCCCGATGAGTTTCATCACGTTAATGGTGTCGCGTCGGCTGAAGATCATCAGACGCACGCTGTTACCGATCACCAGAAAAACCGCAATGATCATCAGGATAGCGATAATCCCCGCTACATTAGCCACCAGACCGCTTAAGGCCGCCAGACGGGCAAACCAGCTGTCATCGAGGCGAACATCCTCGACCCCTTTCACCGCCGCCAGCTTATCACGCAATCCCGGCAGTGTTTGCGCACTCTGAAAATCGAGCTTAGGGGTAATAATCGCCACGGCGGGCAGAGGATTTTCTTCCAGCATATTGAGCGCAGAACCAAAACCAGACCAGCCGCGAAACTCATTCAGCGCCTCTTCCCGTGACAGATAGTTGACCTTATCCACCCCATCGATGGCTTCTATCTGTTTAACGACGTTCTGCGCCCCCTGATCATCCAAGGATTTATCCAGATAAACGGTTAACTGCGGGGCCGGATACCATTGGGTGCTGGCCTCACTGACATTCTTCCACACCAGATAGCAGATACTGGGCAGGGTCAGGGCAATAGCGATCACGGTGATGGTCAGCAAAGTGGACAGAGGCTGGCGCAGCATATTGCGCAGGGTATTGCCCCAGGCGTAGCGAAACTGCCCATAGCGAGTGCCGCTGCTTTTGTTTGCTGGGTTCACTTTAATCTGCATGTTTCTCTCCTGCCATCCGTCCCTGCGCCAGGGTAAGAGTACGATAATTGCGCCGCTTCACCAGTGTCATATCGTGGGTGACCATCAGCACGGTCACGCCGACCCGGTTAAACTCTTCAAACAGACGCAATATGCCTTCTGACAGCTCATCATCCAGGTTCCCTGTCGGCTCATCGGCCAGCAGAACAGCAGGTTTATTGACCACAGCCCTGGCGATGCCCACACGCTGCTGTTCACCACCGGAAAGCTGGATCGGATAGCTGCGCGCCTTATCCAGCAAGCCCACCTTATCCAGAGCAGCACTGACACGACGGCGGATCTCCTCATCGGAAGCGCCAGTGATAATCAGGGGCATGGCGACATTTTCATAGACGGTGTGGTCCAGCAGCAGATGGTGGTCCTGAAAAATCATGCCGATCTGCCTTCTGAGGAACGGCACTTCGCGCTTTTTCAGGCGGCTGATATCGTGGCCGGAAAACCAGATATGACCGGCACTGGGGCGCTCAATCCCACAAATCAGTTTTAGCAGGGTACTTTTGCCGGCACCGGAGTGCCCGGTGATAAAGGCCATCTCTGCCGGGCGCAGATGAAAATCGATGCCCTGCAACGCCGGGCGTCCCCCCAGATAGGCTTTGCTGACCTGCTCGAAACGAATCATTCGTCTTGCTCCTCTCGTGCGAAAAGCGCCTCAATAAAATCGGCAGCCTGGAAGGGCCTGAGATCGTCAATACCCTCCCCCACACCAATATAGCGGATAGGGAGGGTAAATTGGTCCGCGATGGCGAAAATCACGCCCCCTTTGGCGGTACCATCCAGTTTGGTCAGGGCGATACCGGATAATCCCACGGCTTCATGGAACAGCTTAACCTGACTGACAGCATTTTGCCCCGTACTGGCATCAATAGTTAGCATAATCTCATGGGGCGCGTTGTCATCCAGTTTCTTGAGAACCCGAACAATTTTCTTCAGCTCCTCCATTAAGTGGGCTTTATTCTGCAGGCGTCCGGCGGTATCGGCTATCAGAACATCAATCTGACGCGCCTGGGCCGCCTGCAGTGCATCATAAATAACAGAAGCGGAATCCGCGCCGGTATGCTGCGCTATCACCGAGATATCGTTGCGATCTCCCCAAGCCTGGAGTTGTTCGACGGCCGCTGCGCGGAAGGTATCTCCGGCAGCCAGCATAACGGATTTCCCCTCCGCCTGGAATTGCCGGGCCAGTTTACCGATAGTGGTGGTTTTACCCACCCCGTTAACGCCCACCATTAAAATGACACAGGGTCCTTTGGCTGGGATCTGTAAAGGTTGCTCCACCGGCGCCAGAATCGCGCCCATCACCTCTTTAAGCTTGCCATAGAGCTCCTGGGCATCTTTAAGCTGCTGATGTGAGGCGTGTTGCAGTAAGGTATCGATAATTTTACGGGTGGTGGGCACGCCGACATCGGCAATCAAAAGCTGCTCTTCTAACTCTTCAAACAGCTCATCATCAATTTTTTTACCGCGAAACAGGTTGATCAGCCCGGAACCCAGATTTTGCCGGGTTTTTACCAGACTGCGTTTCAGACGGCTGAAAAATCCCTCTTTGACCACCGCTGGCTCAGCAGGCAACTCTTCGGCCTCCGCCACTTCACTGCTGATCTCGACGACTTCTGTCTCCGAAGCCACGATGTCGATAGTTTCAGGGATCTCTTCTTCAGTGAGGGTAAGCTCCGGCTCCGGGGATATCTGCTGTGGCACCTCTTGTGGCGATACAAGGTCTGTATCGGCCTGAACCTCGGGTATCGTGACAGTACTCTCGACTTCACTTTCTGCAACCTGGACGGGCTGTTCGGCCTCGGCTTGCAGTTCACTCACTTCATCTGGTGTGGTTTCTGGCTCACTTTTCTGCCGACCAAACCAGGAGAAAAAGCCTTTTTTCTTGTTTGTCATATTGCGATACCCATTCAGAAATCAGATGTCAGATTTCAGAGGTCAGATAAAACCTGCTGTCATTCGATATGAGAGGCATCATAACATGCCTGACGGCATCATGAAAAAGCGAGGGGCCGTGTGAATCCTCAAAAAAGAGCACAATGATGACGGTGGGTTGCGATCTTCTGTATACTGCACAGCACAAAATTACCCGTTATATTTGGCAACAAGCGTTGGCAACAAACATATTAGTTTTATGAAAACACCTTTATCCTCTGCGGGCAGGCGCGCTCAGGCGGGTCAAATCCGTATTATTGCCGGGCAGTGGCGCGGACGGAAATTGCCCGTCCTTAATCGACCTGGTCTGCGGCCGACGACGGATCGCATAAAAGAGACCCTGTTTAACTGGCTGGCCCCCGTGCTGTCGGAGTCGCGCTGTCAGGATTGTTTTGCCGGTAGCGGCTCTCTTGGCTTTGAAGCGCTGTCACGCTATGCCGCTGAGGCGGTGATGCTGGAATCTGATGCCGGTCTGGTCCAACAATTGAATGATAATCTGCGGCGCTTGGCCGTCACACAAGGCAGAGTGATTCATACCGATGCCCTGCAATGGCTGGCCCAGCCAGGCACCCCGTTTGATGTGATTTTTGTCGATCCGCCTTTTCGTCAGGGCTTATTGGCCGAGACCTTACGTTTGCTGGAGCACAATCACTGGCTGGCTGAGGAAGCCTGGATCTATGTCGAGGCCGAAGCTGAGCAGATGGACCTGGCGGTACCTGAGCGCTGGCGATTACATCGGCAAAAGGTGGCTGGTCAGGTAGCTTACCGCCTTTATCAACGCATTGTTACGGAAACCGAGGAATAAATAGCATGGGGATTGTTCTTGGCAAAGCGCTTATGTTGGTGGTTTGGTGTGTATTGTTACTCAATCTGCTGTCACCATTTCCAAAACCGCTGATGTATTTTATGCATATTGCACTGATTTTTATGGTGATCACCCACGGTTTGCAGATGTTATTATTCAAGGCATCAATGAAAGCGCAGCATACAATGACTTTCCGCCAACAGTGCAGCCTGTTCTTATTTGGGGTGTTTGAGTTGCTGGTGTGGCGTAAAAAGTGGATGTCTGATTCAAGTCGCTAAGCCACGGTCTGTTGGTGTTAACGCATATTATATTGATATTAAAAGTTTAATTTTGAGGTGGCGATGGAATAAATTCCCCTCCGTGGAGGGGAATTATCAATAATGCCGGAGTTAAGCAGATAGGGGTTACTTCTTACTATCGCCCGGAAAAATAGGGAAACGGAGTCACATTATCCCCCAGGTCGGAAATACGGGCACTGCCACGCTCGGTCACCCGGTCGATACGGATCACCGCATGCAGAGGGATATAGCTACTGGTGACGCCGGAAAATTCGGTTTTCAGCTTCTCACTACTGGGATCCACCAGCAGACTGGAGTGATTATCAAAAACAAAGTCGCCGATTTCCAGAAAACCAAACAGCGCACCCTGCTGCACTTCTCGGACATAGAGCTGATAATTTTTGCCATTATTCATAAACTGAATACGGTATAAGGGTTGTGACTGCGAATGACTCATGGTGTTAATACTCTGTTCCCTGATCGATGGAATTAATGGGTTCTGATAGCGCAATAATGGTGACTATACCGCATCTTATCCCCCTTTGCGCACAAGATAGCGATAGGGGAACTGCTCCACATCCTGAACGACCAAATGGTGATCCATAAAACGGCAAAAGCCGGGAATATCACGGACTGTGGCGGGATCGTCGGCGATCACCAGCAGTGTCTGACCCTCACGCATGTTACGTATCGTCTTACGTATCATCATGACTGGTTCTGGACAACGGAGGCCTGTGGCATCAAGTTGTTGATCTGCTGTTGAAAAGGGATCACTCATTATCGATCGTGGATTCTTACGCAGGTGGTAAATAGAAATACAGCCCTATTTTACGGCTTCCCCGTCGTGATGCAAGCAGCAGAGCCAATTTACCCCGAACACGATCATCAATTTTTCTTCCCAATTACCCACAAAAGCGGTAATATTACCTGCTGTCTCAGGACAGATCGGCGAATTTCTGTTTTTGCTCCTGCCGTTAGTAAGGTACCGCTTTAATGAAACCCATGATGTATCAGTTTACCCAGCAGCAACGTGTCCGCGCCGTTATTGGCTTGTCCCTGTTTCATATTGCTATTATCTGCTCCAGCAACTATCTGGTGCAGGTGCCGGTCAGTCTGTTTGGGCTTCACTCCACCTGGGGAACCTTTACCTTTCCTTTTATTTTTCTGTCCACGGATCTGGCGGTACGGATCTTTGGTGCCTCGCTGGCCCGACGCATTATTATGGCGGTGATGTTGCCTGCCCTTATCGTCTCCTATCTGATGTCCACCCTGTTCTTTAATGGCAGCTGGCAAGGGGTCGAATCCCTGGGAGCGGTCAATATTATGGTGGCGCGTATTGCCATCGCCAGTTTTATGGCTTATGTGTTGGGGCAACTGCTGGATACTTATGTGTTTAACCGCTTAAGACAGCTCTCTGTCTGGTGGGTGGCACCGGCCTGCTCCATGTTTCTGGGCAATATCAGCGATACCCTCTCTTTCTTCTTTATCGCATTTCATAACAGCGAAGACCCCTTTATGGCTGCCAACTGGCCGGAGATTGCCCTGGTGGATTATGCCTTCAAAGTGTTGGTCTGCATGATTTTCTTTTTACCGGTTTATGGTATCTTGCTTAATATCGTGTTGAAGGCGCTGGCGCAGCGTAAGCAGGGCGTACAATTGCAGTTCAGTTGAGCAACCATTGTGACGCTATGTGAATTGAGCTCTTATCCCAGTGGGGATTTATTCGCTAATTATAAGGAAAATCCATGATTCGGCTGACAGGTTTCTGTCTCTTGATACTCTCTTTATTTGCTCTGGCGGCGTGTGATAATGCGCAAGAAAGCGCCTCACCTTCTGTCCACACCTCCACGGCACAAAATGGGGACAGCACTTATACCCTGCTGGAGGGCAAACTGACCTTTACTCTGCCTGCCGTTATGCAGGATCAGAGCCAGTCGCTTAACCCACCCAGTACAACCAAATTTATCTATAGCGATGCCACAGGCATGCAAAGTCTGATCGTGCTGATCGATCCTCCGGTTAACCTGTCACCGGCAGACCAGGCTCAGGGGCTGGTGCAGTTTTATCAGAAAAAGGTGCCAGATATGAAGGTGCTGCTGGATAAATCCATCACCATCGACAAGACGGAGATGCATCGCCTGGATCTGTTTGATGATAATCCTAACCGCAAGGTGAAGGTGCTCAGCGTCTTTGTTTTGGGCAATATTGATAATCAGGTCGTCACCTTCCAGCTTTCCATGCCCGCTAACGATATGGCGCAGGCACAGAAGCAGGTGCAACAGATTATCGACTCGATAAAGTTAAACTAGCCATCACATGGCTACTTATCAGATGATAAGGCCCGTGCGAGGATACTGATGGGGTGCTCGCACGGCTTGCTGGTGGACATCTCCAGTTGCCACTTGCAGGTTTCACAATCGGTGGCCACCAGGTCGAAATCATTCCCCTCAATCTGCCTGAACAGCGGCGCGCCAATGCCCTGAGCGGTGGCGTAATTC
>JBOFSC010000046.1:0-2330 GCA_051651345.1 Enterobacteriaceae bacterium | reverse complement strand
CATATTGTGCCGCCGGAAACTGGCGTAACACGGCCTCCTGATCAGCTTGTTTAATATAGGGGGAGAACTCGCCCTTGAGAAAGAGTATTGGGCCAGGCCAGGGGGGCAACGCCTGCCAGCCCATCAGGGCCTCATAGTTGTTCAGCAGTGCAGACAGATTGAAACGCCAGCTGCCCTGGTCAAAGGATTTTAGCAGAAACTGCACCACCAGTTTATCGTCCAGCAACTGGTTCATCACTTTTTCCGCATCATGGCGGGTGCTGATGCCCTGATCGATAACACTCTGCAGGGCGGCAAAAATCTCATCGTGGTGCCTGCCGTGATAGGTCACGGGGGCGATATCCAGCACGATCACCCTGTCGATATGTTGTGGTATCAGCGCGGTTAAGGCCATGGCGGTTTTGCCCCCTATGGAGTGGCCAATCAGGGTCACCGGTGGCAAATTTAACTGCTCTATCAGGCCAGCCACATCCTCGGCCATCAGCGGGTAGTTCATTTCTGCAGCGTGGGGGGAGCGCCCATGGTTGCGCAGATCCACCTGCAGTGTGGTGGCATATTTTTGCAATGCCCGTGCCAGGCTGCCTATATTGTTAAGATCGCCAAACAGACCGTGCAGCGTCACTATGGGGGACAGGCTGGCAGTGCTGTTTTCAGTCAGACGATAGTTCAATTTCACGGATCAATCCTATAGTGATAGCTATTGTTGGGGTATACTGAAGTTGGATTATATAATGTTACGATTCGACTATAAAACAGTGGATAACAATGAAAACGATCGAAGTTGATGAGGAACTCTATCACTATATCGCCAGCCATACCCGGCATATTGGGGAAAGTGCGTCCGATATTCTGCGCAGAATGCTTAAATTTAACGCGACTTCTGCCAGCCCAGCCAGGGCTGTCGGCCAGGAGAAAAGTGTCGGCCAGGAGAAGAGTGCCAGCGTGGGCAGCCGCTCCGAACAGCAGATAGCATTGGTGACGGCGTTATTGAGTGCGCCAGGCTATTTACAGCAAAAACTGGTGGTCAATCGTTTTCTGCAGTTACTTTCTGTGCTTTACCAGTCAGACAACAAGGCGTTTTCCACCATCGCCGACGCATTGCAGGGACGTTCTCGTCTCTATTTCGCCAGACAGTCTCAACTATTGTTACAGCATGGTGCCAGGAGTAACCCCAAAAAAGTACCTGACACCCCTTACTGGGTGACGACCAATAGTAATTCAGCCAGAAAAAGGGCCATTATTGAGCAGGTCATGACGGAGATGAAATTTCCTGCCAAATTAATCAAGGATGTGTGTAAAACGGTTTAAATTCCAGATGAGAGGGAGGAGTGTACTATGGCTAATCACCCCCGGGCCGGGCATAAGGCTCGCCAGAGTGATTTGATCAATGTGGCGCAGTTGGTGGCCCATTATTACGCCCTGAGTCCGGACAGCAGCAATCCGGCCCATGCAGTGAAATTCGGTACTTCAGGACATCGCGGCAGTTCTGCGCGCTGCAGCTTTAATGAGGCACATATCCTGAGCATTGCCCAGGCGATTGCGGAGGTGCGTGCTGCGCAAGGGATCACCGGGCCCTGCTATGTGGGTAAAGACACCCATGGGCTCTCTGAGGCCGCGTTAATCTCCGTGCTGGAGGTGTTAACCGCCAATGGTGTCACGACGGTGATCCAGGAGAATGATGGCTTTACGCCAACACCGTCCGTTTCCCGGGCGATTCTCTTGTACAATCGTTCCCAGGAGAACCTGGCGGACGGCATCGTGATCACGCCCTCTCACAATCCGCCGGAAGATGGCGGCATTAAATATAATCCGCCCAATGGCGGGCCAGCCGATACCAATCTGACCAGCCTGATCGAGCAGCGGGCGAATCAATTGCTGGCTGAGGGATTAAAGGGCGTTAAACGCCAGAGTCTGGCCCGGGCGAAAAGCAGTGGTTATCTGCACCAGCAGGATCTGATACAACCTTATGTGGAAGGGTTGATCGAAGTGGTGGATATGCCCGCCATTCAGCGCGCGGGTTTAAAGCTGGGGGTCGATCCGCTTGGGGGTTCAGGGATTGAGTACTGGCAGCGCATTGCAGAGCACTACCGCCTCGACCTGGTGCTGGTTAACGATGAAATCGATCCCTCATTCCGTTTTATGCATCTGGACCATGACGGTGTGATCCGCATGGATTGCTCTTCTGAGTCTGCCATGGCCGGGCTGCTGGCCTTGCGTGATAAGTTTGATCTGGCTTTCGCTAACGACCCTGATTATGACCGCCACGGTATTGTCACCCCCGCAGGGCTGATGAATCCGAATCACTACCTGGCGGTGGCTATCCACTATCT
>JBOFSC010000045.1:0-2469 GCA_051651345.1 Enterobacteriaceae bacterium | reverse complement strand
AGCCCTTTGTTCTCCATGGCCCCCATATTGAAAAAATATACCGCCACCAGCATGTAGATATCGAGATCATACTCAAGATTAAAGCGTTGCTCATCCCAGGCCATGGCATTTTTCAGGCAGGTCATGGCCCAGTGGGCGCGATCCACATTGCCTTTATCCACATAGAGTTCCAGGGCAACCGTGCGACCACTGGCGGTGACAAACTGATCCTGTAGCAGATCCAGATCCCCGGCTACCAGCGCAAACAGATAACTTGGCTTGGGGAAAGGGTCCTGCCACTCAACCCAGTGACGTCCATCTGCCAGTTCCCCCTGTGCTACGCGGTTACCATTGGAGAGCAGGATGGGATAGCGCTTTTTATCAGCAATCAGGCGGGTACGATAGCGGGCCAGTACATCAGGCCTGTCCAAAAAGTAAGTGATACGGCGAAAACCATCGGATTCACACTGGGTACAGAGGGCATCACCCGATTGATAGAGCCCCTCCAGCGCACTATTTTGCGCTGGCGAGATCTCATTAATAATGACCAATTCACACTCTGCCGGTAACTGACTGAGCAGCAGCCCCCCTTCCTCCTGCTGGTAATGGGGCCAGGCTGTGCCATCCACTTCAACGCTGATCAGTGTCAGTCCCTCACCATTAAGCAGCAGATCAACCGGCTGGGATACCAGGCGCTGCAGATGGCTGGTGGCGGTCACCCGGGTTAATGCCGCATCCAGTTCAAACTGCAACGCAAGCTCGGTGACCGTATAGTCAGGGGAACGATAATCATGGCGATACTGCGCTTTGGGTTGCTCAGTCATAGGACTCCTTAATTATTTTTTTACAAAGTAGTAACCTGATATACTTTAGGTATATACCTGGATTATAGTGGTTGGATTATATCGTGCTGGAGGTCGCTGTGAGTAGAGGGAAGGTAAATTACAGGAAATCCGCTGCTGTCTCTTCAATCTGTAGCAGATCACGGTATACTTTCGCCAACTTTGCTGATGTTTTTAAGCCAGGAGAGCGGCTTGCCGATAAGCGGTGACACTATTATGACACAATACTCTTCTCCGATCCTGGACTCGCTGCTGGATACGGATGCTTACAAGCTACATATGCAGCAGGCGGTTTATCATCGATATCGTGACGTCGAAGTCGCTGCTGAATTTCGCTGCCGTAGCCCCCTTTTACTGGGAAAATATGCCTCTCAGGTGGCCGAGCAGGTGGCTGCTATGGGACAACTGGCTCTGACAGAGGATGAGTTTCACTATCTGGCCCAACGTCCGGTGTTTAAACAGGATTATCTGCAGTGGCTGAAAACCTTCCGTTTTCGCCCTGAGCAGGTGCAAGTCAGCAACAGGCAGGGGCAACTGCATATCCGTATCACCGGCCCCTGGCATGAAGTGATTCTGTGGGAGGTGCCTCTGCTGGCGGTGATCAGTGAACTGGTGCACCGTGAGCGCACACCGCATATCGGCCCGGAGCAGGCGGTAAGCCATTTACAGGATAAACTGCAGCGATTTCGTACACTGAGCACCGGGGATGATTTGAGCGGTTTTCATCTGATGGATTTCGGCACCCGTCGTCGCTATTCCCGTGCGGTACAACGCGCTATTGTGCTCACCCTGCAACAACAGTTTCCTTATTTAAACGGTACCAGCAACTATGCGCTGGCAAAAGAGCTGCAACTGACCCCAATGGGCACCCAGGCCCATGAGTGGTTCCAGGCTCACCAGCAGATTTCACCGACCCTTGCCGACAGTCAGCGAGCCGCGCTCGAAGCCTGGCTGGAGGAGTATCCCGATCAATTGGGCATCGCTTTGACAGACTGTATCACCATGGATGCCTTTCTGCGTGATTTTAATCACTCTCTGGCAACCCGTTATCAGGGATTGCGCCATGATTCCGGCGATCCTGTGGAGTGGGGTGAAAAAGCGCTGCACCACTATCAACAACTGGGAATTGATCCCTTAAGCAAGACCCTGGTGTTTTCCGATAATCTGGATCTACCTAAAGCGCTGCAGCTGTATCGTCACTTTTTAGGCCGGGTGCAGATGAGTTTTGGTATAGGTACCCGTCTGACCTGTGATATTCCCGGAGTTGAGCCCCTGAATATTGTGATTAAGATGGTGGCGTGCAACGGCAAGCCGGTGGCCAAACTCTCCGACAGTCCGGGCAAAACTATCTGTGAGGATGGCTCTTTTGTTAAGGAGTTACGCAAAGCATTTGCGCTGCCGGGGATAAAAAGGGCCAGTTAAAATCGTGATTTCTGCTTGTGTCCTGCGGGCAGGCAAGTAACATAGTACCCAATAAAAATAGTGCTATGTCATCCAGAGAGAGAAAATTATGTCTGTAGTGCCTGTCGTTGAACTATTACACGGGCGTGTTCCCATGGGCAGTCAGGTGACTGTACGTGGCTGGGTACGCAACCGTCGCGATTCTAAAGCCGGTATCTCCTTTTTAACGGTCTATGATGGTTCCTGT
>JBOFSC010000044.1:0-1952 GCA_051651345.1 Enterobacteriaceae bacterium | reverse complement strand
TGATATACGTAAATCTGGTATACTCTTTTTCGGCTGCAGTGCCGGACCACCCCGGCGCTGACGCGCCACCCCTCCACAGAGGGGAATTTTGATCTCAAACATCCTGTTGCGGAGTCAGCTGCAGTAATCAGGCACTATTTTTAAGCGGCTTATACCACTTATATGATGACAGCCACAGCGCACTAAAGATCAGCAGCGCATAGAGGCTCTTCCAGCCCATCATCAGCAACAAAGCGGCACATAACAGTGCGCCGAGCAGGGCAAGCCAGCGGTGTCCGCCCTTAAGCAAGCGCCAACCTGATAACATACTTAACAGATAGACCAGCACAAGAATACCGTTGGAGTAGATCAGCAGTGAAGTCAGCGAGAGGGTGAAAAACCAAGAGACAAGTGTGGTTACCACCCCTGCCAGAACCACGACACTCAAGGCATTAATCGGCGCTTTGCCAGCAGACAGGCGCGATAACCAGGCATCGGGATCTTTGTTCCAGGATTGCGACCAGATCAGACGGGCAAAGCTCTGGGTGTAGACGTTGGTGCTGGCAAAACAACTTAAGTATCCAATAATACAGATGACCCATATGGAATCAGAGCCAAATAAGCGCCCTGCGATCATCGGTAACACCGCTGAAGCTTCGACATTACTGGCATAGTGATTAAAGTAAATCACCACAACGGTACAGCCCCAATAGATGATCCCCGCCAGCAGCAGCCCCAGCAGTAGCGCCTTGTGAAAATCTCGCCGGGGATTGTGAAACTCTTCAGCCAGATGGGCAAAGGCTTCCAGACCGACAAAACACCAGAACATAACCGACAGGGTGCCGAATAAGTGCTGAACATTAAATGATGACGCGGAGAAAAAAGGCAGTGCAGCTAATTTAACATCGCCGCCCCACCAAAAAGCCACCAGCATCAGCACAATAAACACCGCAATCAACGACTGGATATAGGCGCTGCCACTTAAGTTGCTCAGCCCAACCAACCAGAGCAGCGCCAGAGTCACCAGTTGAATAATAAGCAGATCACTGTGTTGCAGAGTAAACGCAGCCTGCCAGAAACCACTGGCGATATGCATCACAGCGGGTAAGCCAAGAGGGATCACCGAGAGAAACAGCCAACTGGTCATCTTGCCCAGACGCGGCCCAAAAGCCAGGGTGACAAAATGAGCCGCACCACTGGCATTGGGGAAATAACGTCCCAGCGCGGCAAAGACCAGAGCGATGGGTAACGTGATCAACATCAGAACCGGCCAGGCCCAGAGCGATGTCATACCGGCACTGACGGCAATCAGCGCCGGTACCGCAAACATGCCGGTACCCAACAGGGAGGTGGTTAACATCCCCGCCCCCTGAAAAACCCCCAGTTGTTTTTTCAACTCACTCACAAAGAACCCCTAACTCTCTGATATCCAGAGAGACAACTTACTCGTGCTTGCTGCGAATCATGTTGATAATATTGCTGGTAGAGCAACCATCTTCAAAATTGAGCACCTTAACCTCGCCACCAGCAGCCCACACCTCTTCACTGCCTGCGATCTCTTGCGGCTGATAATCGCCGCCTTTCACCAGAAAGTCTGGCAGGATCCCGGCGATCAAACGCTGTGGCGTATCTTCATCAAAGGGCACCACCCAATCCACCGACTCCAGCGCCGCAAGCACGATCATTCGCTGCTCCAGCGGGTTGATGGGACGGGTCTCGCCCTTCAGCCTGCGGGTGGAATCATCGCTGTTGACCGCGACGATCAGCCTGTCTCCTAAACGGCGGGCATTGGCCAGATAGGAGACATGACCAGCATGCAGAATATCGAAGCAGCCATTGGTCATCACAACTTTCTCTCCCCGCAGTCTGGCCTGGGCCACCATCTCTTTCAGCTCGTCCTCACTCATCACACCAAAGCCGCTATGCGCCCGGCCCCGGATGGCATTTTCCAGCTCAACCAGAGAGACAGTGGA
>JBOFSC010000043.1:0-1174 GCA_051651345.1 Enterobacteriaceae bacterium | reverse complement strand
GATCCCAAGTTTGAAGCTATTATGCAGCACAATGTGGAATTGCTGAATAAGTTAGAGCAAGCTTTTCTGCATCACCACCAGCAACTGCTGCAAAATGATGCCGATGATGCAATCAGTGAGCTGAAAGTTATCGACCATTTGCTGAAGATAGAGGGCTATCAGAAATAAAATAGCCTCAGTATGCAAGGAGAGGAAAACTGTCTTAAGGAGCGACAGCACCATGAGCCGGATGAATTTCAGCCAGATCGATCTGATCGATCTGCTCAGCATGGATGATAATGAAGAATTTCTCTCGGTCTTTCTGTTAAGACACTATGGCAAGGGAGAACTTCTCCCGGTCAGCCCGCCGCCGGAAAGCGCGGTTTTTATCGTTAAAGAGGGGAAAATTCGCGTCGGTCTCGCCCTGGAGGGACGCGAATTTACGCTCACCTATTTACAGGCCGGAGATATCTTCACCACCCATGCCAGAACCCAGTTGCTGGCACAAACCGATACCACCGTTTGGTCGTGTAATACCCGGCGCTTCAGTCGTTATCTGCTTGAACATCCCCAGGTAGGGTTGCGTATTATCAGTATCTTGGGGGGGATGCTGAATAACAGTCTGCACATTATCGAAGAACTGGTATTTGCCAGTGTTAATCAGCGTCTGGCACGTGTTCTGTTGCAACTGGCAATAAAAAATGGCCAGGAAACCGAAGAGGGGGTGTTACTGCATCTGGATCTCACCATGGATGCCCTGGGGACACTGGCCAGTACCAGCCGACAAACCGCATCACAGTTAATCAATACCCTGCAGCGCCAGGGCATTCTGCTTAAACGAGGCCGTAAGCACTATCTGATACCTGATTTATCATCACTGGCAGCACTGGCACAATCCTAATCTGTCTGAGTGTAAAAGCAGTCTATTCAATAAAACTGCGACCCGAGCCACAAAAATTCTGCGCAGGATGTCGGCTGGCTGACAGTCTCATGGGTATACCTGATTTACAGTTACTTAACATTATTAAGCGTACAGGAGTATAAAACCGATGGCGCTCTCCTTCGCTGAAGGTTTGCTGTATGTGGATCCCCGGCGTTGTCTTGGCTGTCACAGTTGTGAGCTGGCCTGCGGCCTCAGCCATAGTGATTTCTCCAGCTATGCTGAGGCTGCGGCCAGTGGACTTTCCCTTCCTTC
>JBOFSC010000042.1:0-7204 GCA_051651345.1 Enterobacteriaceae bacterium | reverse complement strand
TCCATCTTTGGCCGTGCCACCCCCGTTGAACTGGATTTCAGTCAGGTCGAGAAGGGCTAGACTGACGGCCTGACTCTGCCAGGGCGCAGGCTAACTCTCCCACCCGTTTGATGGCGTTGATATAACGTTCATTAAACGGGTAGCAGCAGGAGAGGCGAAAGCAGTTACTGTAGTGTCCCCCCGGTGAAAAAACCTTTCCAGGCAGCAGGCAGATCTGTTCGGCCAGCGCCTGATGAAACAACATTTCTGTCTCTATTTGTTCGGGTAACTCCACCCAGAAAAGAAAACCTGATTGTGGTTCAGTCGCCCGGGTTCCTTGTGGAAAATAGCGGGCAATCAATCCCCTTGCTTCCTGTACCTGATGGGCATAGCGGCGACGTAGTGTCCGCAGATGTTGGTCATAGCCGCCACTTTCCAGAAATAGCCCCAGTGTTTCCAGCAGCAATTTAGGCTCGGACATGGAGGAGACGGTTTTTAATCGTGATAATTGTCGGCTGAAGCGGCCACCACACATCCAGCCCACCCGAAAATCGGGCGCCAGGGTCTTGCTAAAACTGGTACAGAAGATAATCCAGCCCTCCCTGTCAAAAGATTTAACTGCCGGTGGCTGGTTGCTAAAAGCCAGCTCGGTATACAGGCCATCCTCTATCAGCGGGACACGATAATGATTGACCAGTTGTGCTAGACGTTTTTTCGACTGTAACGGCATAGTGCAGCCCAATGGATTCTGGCCGTTAGGCATTAACAGCAAGGCCTGCACACGTTGCTGCTGCAACAGCTTCTCCACGGCATCCAGCGAGACCCCCTGCTGCGGATCGGTTGGGATCTCAATGGCATTGAGTCCCAGGCTGGATAGCAGGGGCAGAATCTGAAAATAGGTGGGCGACTCCAGCCCGATACAATCGCCGGGTTGGGTCGCGATACGCAGCGCCAGTTGCAGTGCTTCCATACAACCATGGGTCAGGATCACCTCCTCATGGTCCAGGGTCATTCCTAATGACAGTGCGCGCCGGGCTATCTGCTGGCGTAAACGCAGGCTGCCTGGAGGCAGGCTGTAGGAGCCGATTAGGGAGGGCTGTTTGCGCAGCAACTGATTCAGAATACGTGCTAATTTTTTATGGGGATAAAAATCGCCATCCTGCGGGCAAGCCAGTGAGATATTGGTAAATTGTGGGTCTTGTTGGGCAGAGAAGGCGATTTCAATTAAATCCAATACCTCGGCTTTAGGAGGGGCAACCAGCATATGCCTGGCTTTGGTATTGCGGATTTCCGGTAACCGGGCGCAGACAAAAAAACCTGCCTGTGGCCGACTGATAATCACGCCCTGTTCTTCCAGATAACTGTATGCTGCCAGTATGGTATTAATGCTGACACTACGGCTTTGTGACATCTGGCGGATTGAGGGTAACCGCTGTCCTGGAGGAAAATGGCCTCTGTTGATTGCTAACAGTAATTCACCAGCTATTTGTTGATACAGCAATAAATTCATCTGCGCGGAACTCATAATGTCTCAGGTCCTGTCCACAGCACCACAACTGTACCCATGATAATAGCGTAATTTTGAGACTGTTCCCATCGCTTGCTGACTCATAAGATGGACATTGTTGTATCACGTCCGGGAGTCAATGATGATCGATTTAGCTTTGCTCAATTATGTTGTGGTAATGAGTATCACACCAGGTCCGAATAATATGATGTTGGCCGCTTCGGGCGTTAATTTTGGTTTGCGTCGCACACTGCCGCATATGTTAGGCGTTAATCTGGGCTGTGGTCTTCAGTGCCTCTGTATCACCGTGACCATGAGCGTACTGACCCAGTATCTGACCCAGATCCGTCTGCCTCTTGCCATTGTGGGTTGCCTTTATCTGTTCTGGTTCTCCTGGCGGCTCTGGCAGGCCGGTAGCCCCGTCGGTCGTGAACGGGCAGTGCCGATGACGTTACTGGGTGCCATGCTGTTCCAATGGGTCAATCCTAAAAGCTGGTTGATGATGGTCAATACCGCTATTTTGTTTACCCCGCGCGATCTCAATTTATGGCTGGGTGCCATATGGCTGGGTCTTTATTATGTGATCTTTGGTTTTCCCTGTACATCAACCTGGGCCGTGGTGGGGGATCGCCTGGGGAAATTGCTACAGATCCCCTGGCGCCTGCGCCTGTTTAATGGCGTGATGGCGGTTTCACTGATGCTAACAGCCTGCTGGATTCTGCTGGATGAGTGGCAGGGATTCCAGCAGGCGGTATCTCTGGTCAGGCTCTGGACGGAAAGAATGTATTAGAGCAGTCATTTACCTGTTGCTTAGGGTGGAAATTTAAACTACAATTTCGCCCCTTGAGTTTTTTGTGTTGCGCCCAAATCGGGGGCAGCAAAGTTGTTGTGCTGTTTATGTACCACAGGGGAGCCCGCAGGGGCGCTATCACCCGTTTGAGGAAAATAACCCATGGCTAAGAAAGTCCAGGCCTATGTCAAGCTGCAAGTTGCAGCTGGTATGGCTAACCCAAGTCCGCCAGTTGGTCCCGCACTGGGACAGCAGGGCGTTAACATCATGGAATTTTGTAAAGCGTTCAATGCTAAAACTGAAAGCATTGAGAAAGGCCTGCCAATTCCTGTTGTGATCACTGTTTACTCCGATCGCTCCTTCACCTTTATCACCAAGACGCCTCCTGCTGCTGTGCTGCTGAAAAAAGCCGCTGGCATCAAGTCAGGTTCTGGTGTGCCCAACAAAACTAAAGTGGGCAAGGTCACTCGCGCACAGGTGCGTGAAATTGCGGAAACCAAGGCTGCCGATATGACCGGTGCTGATATTGAAGCCATGATGCGCTCCATTGAAGGTGCTGCGCGTTCCATGGGCCTGGTAGTGGAGGACTAACAGATGGCAAAACTGACTAAGCGCATGCGTGCTATCCGTGAGAAAGTGGTAGCAACCCAGCAGTATGATATCAATGAAGCCATCTCTCTGTTGAAAGAACTGGCTACTGCCAAGTTTGTTGAGAGTATGGACGTGGCTGTCAATCTCGGTATTGACGCACGTAAATCTGATCAGAACGTTCGTGGCGCCACCGTGTTACCTCATGGTACCGGCCGTACTGTTCGCGTTGCTGTCTTCACCCAGGGTGCTAACGCAGAAGCTGCTAAAGCCGCTGGTGCCGATGTGATCGGTATGGAAGACCTGGCGGAGAAAGTTAAGCAAGGCCAACTCGACTTCGATGTGGTTATCGCTTCTCCGGATGCGATGCGCGTTGTAGGTCAACTGGGCCAGATTCTGGGACCCCGTGGTCTGATGCCAAACCCGAAAGTCGGTACTGTTACCCCTAACGTGGCGGAAGCGGTGCAAAATGCCAAAGCGGGTCAGGTACGTTATCGTAACGATAAAAACGGCATTATCCACACCACCATTGGTAAAGTGGATTTTGATGCAGAAAAGCTGAAAGAAAACCTGGAATCTCTGCTGGTTGCCCTGAAGCGTGCTAAGCCTGCCACAGCCAAAGGTATCTACATCAAGAAAGTCAGCCTCTCCACCACTATGGGTGCAGGCGTGGCTATTGATCAGAGCTCGCTGTCAGCAGCAAATTAATTGTTTTTCGGTTGGTGCCTGTTTTACAGGCCCGTCCAAGACCGCAGGTGTGTCATCACGACACTTAATCGTCCTGCGTAGACGGTGACAGAACCCAAATAAAGAATTTCTTTGACTGGATCTGCTCACCGTAACTTAAGCGCCCGCATCACTATGGGTAACCATAGGCGGGTATTATGAGTTACCGGTTTTTCCGGTTATATCCAGGAGCAAAGAGCTAATGGCATTAAATCTTCAAGACAAAAAAGCGATTGTTGCTCAAGTCAGCGAAGTAGCCAAAGGCGCGCTGTCTGCCGTTGTCGCCGATTCACGCGGCGTCACGGTAGATAAAATGACCGAACTGCGTAAAGCAGGTCGCGAGGCAGGCGTTAAAATGCAGGTTGTGCGTAACACCCTGCTGCGCCGCGCCGTTGAAGGTACTGCTTATGAGTGCCTGAACGAAGCGTTTGTCGGTCCGACTCTGATTGCGTTCTCTCACGAACATCCGGGCGCTGCTGCTCGTCTGTTCAAGGCTTTTGCCAAAGAGAATCCCAATTTTGAGATCAAGGCAGCGGCCTTTGAGGGCGAGTTTATCCCGGCGGCGCAAATCGACCGTCTGGCGACTCTGCCAACTTACGAAGAGGCTATCGCACGCTTGATGTCCACCATGAAAGAAGCCGCTGCAGGCAAATTGGTTCGGACTCTTGCAGCACTGCGCGATCAAAAAGAAGCGGCTTAATTGCCCTCTGCGCGTGCTAACGTATAAACTATTTCTGTATTTTAGGAACAATTGTTATGTCTATCACTAAAGAGCAAATTCTGGATGCAGTAGCTGAAATGTCCGTTATGGATGTTGTTGAGCTGATCTCCATGATGGAAGAGAAGTTTGGTGTTTCTGCTGCCGCTGCTGTTGCCGTTGCCGCTGCTGGCCCGGCTGCTGCTGCTGAAGAGCAAACAGAGTTTGATGTTGTCCTGTCTGCCATCGGCGGCAACAAAGTTTCTGTTATCAAGGCAGTTCGCGGTGCGACCGGTCTGGGTCTGAAAGAAGCCAAAGATCTGGTTGAATCTGCTCCGGCAGTACTGAAAGAAGGCATCAGCAAAGATGATGCTGAAGCTCTGAAGAAGTCTCTTGAAGAAGCAGGCGCTTCTGTCGAGATCAAGTAAGCTGTAAATTCAGTAACAGCCTTGCTTTAACAGGCTGATGGCTGGTGATTTTTTGGTCACCAGCCTTTTTGCGCTGTAGGTGCCGGTGGTTTTCCACACTGTTTTACCTCCGGTAAATACCCAAAGTATTTCGAGTTGCAGGTAGGCGGCAAGCGAGAGAGTCCCCTGAGCTTAGATAGCTAAGTGACTGGGGCGAACGAGAGCAGTCAACACCCCTGCAACTTGAAAGACGAAGGGTAGACCTAATATTTGTTTCTATCGACGACTTAATATACTGCGTTAGCCACAAGGCACTGACAGCGCAATGAAATGATTTAAGCGTGATAGAAACAGGTATTGCGAAAACCGCCCGTAACGTAACGGGTGTAAAGGTTTTTCGATCAAATGACGAAATAGTGTTGTATGAACTGCCTTGTGGTTTGGGCAGATGGTTCGACTTTTCAGCGAGCTGAGGAACCCTAATGGTTTACTCCTATACCGAGAAAAAACGAATTCGTAAGGATTTTGGCAAACGTCCACAAGTGCTGGATATTCCATACCTCCTTTCTATCCAGTTAGACTCGTTCCAGAAGTTTATTGAACAGGATCCGGATGGCCAGCATGGTCTGGAAGCCGCATTCCGTTCAGTTTTTCCTATTCAGAGCTACAGTGGCAATTCTGAGCTGCAATATGTCAGTTATCGGCTGGGTGAGCCGGTATTTGATGTTAAAGAGTGTCAGATCCGTGGTGCCACCTATTCCGCACCGTTGCGGGTGAAGCTACGCCTCGTGATCTATGAGCGCGAAGCCCCGGAAGGCACGGTGAAGGATATCAAGGAACAGGAAGTTTACATGGGTGAAATCCCATTGATGACCGAAAATGGGACTTTCATCATCAATGGTACCGAGCGGGTTATTGTTTCTCAGTTGCATCGCAGCCCGGGCGTCTTTTTTGACAGTGATAAAGGTAAGACGCACTCTTCTGGTAAGGTGCTGTTTAATGCGCGCATTATCCCTTACCGTGGCTCCTGGCTTGATTTTGAGTTTGATCCTAAAGATAACCTGTTTGTGCGTATCGACCGTCGTCGTAAACTGGCGGCCACCATTATTCTGCGGGCCCTGAACTACACCACAGAGCAGATTCTCGATCTGTTCTTCGACAAAGTGGTGTTTGAAATCCGCAATAATGTATTGGAAATGGAGCTGGTACCAGAGCGTCTGCGCGGTGAAACCGCCTCTTTTGATATTGTCGTCAAAGACAAAGTCTATGTGGAGAAAGGACGTCGTATTACGGCACGTCATATCCGCCAGCTGGAAAGAGACAGTATCACTCAGATCGAAGTGCCTGTTGATTATATTGTCGGCAAAATCGTTGCCCAAGACTATATCGATGAATCCACAGGCGAAGTTCTCTGTCCCGCTAACAGCGAAATGACGATGGAGATGCTGGGTAAGCTGAGCCAGGCCGGACACAAGCAGATAGTGACGCTGTTTACCAACGATCTTGACCACGGCCCCTATATTTCAGAAACCGTACGCATTGACCCCACCGTGGATCGCCTGACGGCGCTGGTGGAGATCTATCGTATGATGCGTCCTGGGGAGCCGCCCACAAGAGAAGCCGCGGAAAACCTGTTTGAGAACCTGTTCTTTTCCGAAGATCGTTACGACCTCTCTGCAGTAGGCCGGATGAAGTTCAATCGCTCTCTCAATCGTGAAGAGATCGAAGGTTCCGGTATTCTGAGCAATGAAGATATTGTCGATGTGATGCGCAAGCTGATCGATATCCGTAACGGTAAAGGCGAAGTGGACGATATCGACCACCTGGGTAACCGCCGCATTCGCTCTGTGGGCGAGATGGCAGAGAACCAGTTCCGTATCGGTCTGGTGCGCGTGGAGAGAGCGGTGAAAGAGCGCCTGTCTCTGGGCGATCTGGATACCCTGATGCCACAGGATATGATCAACGCCAAGCCGATTTCTGCTGCGGTTAAAGAGTTCTTTGGTTCCAGCCAGTTATCGCAGTTTATGGACCAGAACAACCCGCTGTCAGAAATTACCCACAAGCGCCGTATCTCAGCGTTGGGGCCGGGCGGTTTGACCCGTGAGCGTGCGGGCTTTGAGGTGCGAGATGTGCACCCGACCCACTACGGACGCGTCTGTCCTATCGAGACCCCAGAGGGTCCGAACATCGGTCTTATTAACTCCCTGTCTGTTTATGCCCAGACCAACGAGTATGGTTTCCTGGAAACCCCCTATCGTCGGGTGCGTGATGGCGTGGTGACCGATGAGATCCATTACCTCTCTGCTATTGAAGAGGGTAACTTCGTTATCGCCCAGGCTAACTCAAACCTGGATGATGACGGGCGTTTTATCGAAGACTTAGTGACCTGTCGTAACAAAGGTGAGTCCAGCCTGTTTAGCCGTGATCAGGTGAACTACATGGACGTCTCGACACAACAGGTTGTCTCTGTCGGGGCCTCCCTGATCCCGTTCCTGGAGCATGATGATGCT
>JBOFSC010000041.1:0-2429 GCA_051651345.1 Enterobacteriaceae bacterium | reverse complement strand
AATGTACCAGGTTTTCGAGTATCCCATATTCGAGCTGTGAGTGTTTTACAGAGTTGGAATGGGGGTATGGCGTATTAACCACCCCGGCGCTGGCGCGCCACCCCTCCACGGAGGGGAATTGTCAATATTAGGCTATTGTGGAGTACTGATGGATATTACCTACCTGCTGGACGGGCTGAATGATAAACAGCGTGAGGCTGTGACGGCTCCGCGCAGCAATCTGCTGGTTCTGGCCGGAGCAGGCAGTGGCAAAACACGGGTGCTGGTGCACCGTATTGCCTGGCTACTGGCGGTAGAGCAGAGCTCCCCTTACTCCATTATGGCGGTCACTTTTACCAATAAAGCGGCGGCAGAGATGCGTCACCGGATCGAGCATCTGATCGGCACCAGCCAGGGCGGCATGTGGATCGGCACGTTCCATGGTTTGGCGCACCGTCTGCTGCGGGCCCATCATCTCGATGCGAATCTGCCCCAGGATTTCCAGATTCTGGACAGTGAGGATCAACTGCGGCTGCTCAAGCGTATTGTTCGCGCCCTTAATCTGGATGATAAACAGTGGCCGCCGCGTCAGGGCATGTGGTATATCAACAGCAAAAAAGATGAGGGCCTGCGGCCCGGCAATATCGAGAGTTACGGTAATCCGGTGGAGGCGACCTGGTTGCGTATCTATCAGACCTATCAGGAGGCCTGCGATCGGGCTGGCCTGGTGGATTTCGCCGAGTTGCTGCTGAGGGCCCATGAGCTCTGGCTGAATAAACCACAGATATTGCGCCATTATCGCGAGCGATTCAGCAATATTCTGGTGGATGAGTTTCAGGATACCAACCATATTCAGTATGCCTGGCTGCGCCTGCTGGCGGGCGAGAACAGCAGTGTCACCATTGTGGGGGATGATGATCAGTCCATCTATGGCTGGCGCGGGGCGCAGATCGAAAATATTCAGCGTTTTCTGCAGGATTTTCCCAATAGCAGCACCATTCGCCTTGAGCAGAATTACCGCTCCACCAGCACCATTTTACAGGCCGCCAACACCCTGATCGCCAACAATCAGGGACGCATGGGCAAAGAGTTGTGGACGGAAGGTGCTTCAGGAGAACCCATCTCCCTCTATTGCGCTTTTAACGATCTGGATGAGGCCCGCTTTGTGGTAGGGCGTATTAAAGTCTGGCGCGATGAAGGCGGCAAACTGGCGCAAAATGCCATTTTGTATCGCAATAACGCCCAGTCGCGGGTGCTGGAAGAGGCCCTGTTGCAGGCTTCGCTCCCCTATCGTATCTATGGGGGAATGCGCTTCTTCGAACGTCAGGAGATCAAGGATGCGCTGGGATATTTGCGCCTGATCGCCAATCGTAATGACGACACCGCTTTCGAGCGCGTGGTGAATACCCCCACACGCGGGATAGGTGAACGCACGCTGGATGTGATCCGCCAGGTGGCCCGTGACCGACAACTGACTTTATGGCAGGCGGTGATCGCCCTGCTGCAGGAGAAAGTGGTCACCGGACGAGCCGGTAATGCTCTGCAACGTTTTATTGAACTGATCGAGGCGCTGGATCGGGAAACCGTCGAACTGCCGCTGCATGAGCAGACCGATCAGGTGATTCGTCACTCCGGTCTCTGGAGCATGTACCAGCAGGAGCCGGGAGAAAAAGGCCAGACCCGGGTCGACAACCTGGAAGAGTTAGTGACAGCCACCCGCCAGTACAGTTTAACCGATGAAGAGTTAAACCTGACGCCGTTGCAGGCTTTCTTATCCCATGCGGCGCTGGAGGCCGGAGAAGGGCAGGCGGATGCACATCAGGATGCGGTACAGTTGATGACACTCCACTCCGCCAAGGGGTTGGAGTTTCCCCAGGTATTTATCGTGGGTGTGGAAGAGGGCATGTTCCCCAGCCAGATGTCCATGGATGAACGTGGGCGGCTGGAAGAGGAGCGGCGTCTGGCCTATGTGGGGCTGACGCGGGCGATGCAAAAATTGACCCTGACCTATGCTGAAAGCCGCCGTCTGTATGGTAAAGAGGTGTATCACCGACCTTCGCGTTTTATTGGCGAACTGCCGCCGGAGTGTATTCAGGAGGTGCGTCTGCGCGCGACGGTCACCCGGCCTGTACAGAGCCAGCGCGTGGAGAGCTTCCATGAAGAGGGCGACAGCGGTTTCAAACTGGGGCAGCGGGTGCGCCACAGCAAATTTGGTGAAGGCACCATCGTCAATCAGGAAGGCAGCGGCGAGCATAGCCGCTTGCAGGTCGCCTTCCAGGGGCAGGGGGTGAAGTGGCTGGTGGCCGCTTATGCCCGTTTGGAGCTGCTCTGAGAACAAGGCGGAAATAGCTGAGGATTGAATGTTGGAGGCGCTACCTCCCTGTAGCTTGTTTTTCTTTTTCGCAATAAAAAATTAATGGTGCCAAGAGTCATTGTGGTCAATGGGTTAC
>JBOFSC010000040.1:0-4356 GCA_051651345.1 Enterobacteriaceae bacterium | reverse complement strand
GATAGTGCAGGTAGTCGGGGAGCATCAGAAACCGCGCGCCTCGCCTGACCTGTTCCGGCTGCTGCTCACTCAGAGCACGCAATTGATACAGGGTGTTAAAAGGCAGAAACTGGATGCCGGTACGCTGATAGATAAACTCTGCGCCGAGCTCCTGCTGCGCACGGGCCATAATGCCGTTGCAGCGCGCATCGCGATACGAGACGGGGTAACCGACAGGCTCGCCCTGTTGGTCCAGCAGCACAAAATCCACTCCCCAGCTATCAATACCGATGCTATCCGGCACAATATCCTGCGTATCGAGCTGTTGCAAGGCGGCGCGGATCTCGGCTTCCAGACTCTCCAGATCCCAGGTTTGCAGCCCGTCACGCAGCAGCAACCTATTGTTAAAGCGCCGAATCTCCTGCAGCGTCAGCCGCCCATCCGCATGATATCTGCCCAGCATCACGCGTCCGCTGGAGGCGCCCAGGTCAATAGCCACGAGAGTTCGACTGGTCATAGTGGTCACTCGCCTCTGATTTTACCGATGGTCACCAGTGTAGAAACTTCGCCTGCAGATAACCTTCCCACCACTGCCAGCCGGTTATCGTCGCTGGCACAGGGGTAAAGATAGAGGCGGAGGGGGTCACATTCTTCCCTTTCAGATAGCTGTATGGTCATACTATAGATGACGTTATATTTACCTTCCGGATTGGTAAAAACTAAAGGAGAGTCTATGCGTAACTTTGTACGACAGCAGCAAGTAATAGCTGAGCATGATGTTTGGTTTCGCAATGAGGTTCAAGTGGGTCTTGATACAGCCAATGGCGGAGAACTGATATCTGCACAGGAGGTTGAAGCTGAGGCAGAATCCTGGAGAAATGCACTTCGACTAAAGTTAGGATCTGTTGACGTTTCCCCTCGCCCGCTCGCGGGAGAGGGTGGCCCGTCAGGGCCGGGAGAGGGTTGCGGAGGTTATAAAAAGGGGGACTCAACAAACTGACACCTATCCTAACCTGCAGTAATAACCAATGCCATGACATCAGCTTCACCACTCCCCTCTCCCGCACGCGGCATAGGTATCTACACAAAAAGGGGAGCGGGTTAATTCCCCTCCCCCATCACAAAGATGTGTAGATACCTCTCCCGACCATCGACCCCTTTAACACCATGGTTGCTTTTAGCGGCGATTTTTTATAATACAGTAGCAGGGAAACTTACGCTCCGGAGGTGAATCATGCTGCTGTTACGCTGTAGTGACTTTTTCTCCTCACAGCAGGTGCCGATAGCTATTGAGCCGCGGGCACCGCAGGTGGAATTTTCTGAACACCACCATGACTTTTACGAGATCGTGCTGGTGGAGCAAGGGGCGGGAATTCATGTCTTTAACGGTCAGCCCCATACCCTGAGCGGCGGCTGTGTCTGTTTTGTCCGTGACCGCGATCATCATCTGTTTGAGCGAACGGAACAACTCTATCTGACCAATGTGCTGTTTCGGGCACCGGATGCCTTTCGTTTTCTCTCCGGCGTGGGGCAACTGTTGCCTCGGGAGAGTGACGGGATCTATCCGGCGCACTGGCGGGTCAGCCATCAGGTGATGCAACAGGTCCTCTCCCTGGTGGAGCAAATGGCGCAGATACCCGCCCATTTGACAATGGAAGAGTTGGCGCTCTATGAAAGTCTGTTTATGCAACTGCTGGTGACCCTGCGTATCGGCGGCATGACGCGCAGAAGTGATGATGCTGAGGGACGGCTGTATCAGTTACTGGAGTGGTTGCAGGAGAACTACGCTGACAAAGTAGAGTGGCAGGAGCTGGCACAGCGTTTCGGTCTGCCGCTGCGCACGCTGCATCGGCAACTGAAAAACCGTACCGGTATGACGCCACAGCGTTACCATACCCGGCTGCGTCTGCTACAGGCGCGCCAGCAGTTGTGCCACAGCGACGACAGTGTGACCGATATCGCCTATCGCTGTGGCTTCAGTGACAGCAACCACTTCTCCACCCTGTTCAGGAGAGAGTTTGCCCTCTCTCCCCGTGATTATCGCCAGCATCGTCTGAGACAAAATTGAGTACGCTTATCAGGAGGCCATCCCCATACCGACGATATTGGCCGCCAGGATAATAATCAGACAACCAATACAGAGTACAGTCACCGGTTTGCCTGTGCTGTTTTTCCACTCTTTCAGCACCAGGCCGACAATACCGCCGCAGAGTACATAGAAACTCATATGCAGCATCCAGCTCATATAACCATACTCGGTGGGAATATTGGCATGTCCCCAGGCATAGAAGAAGAACTGCAGATACCACATCAACCCACCGAGCATGGATAACAGGATGTTGACTATCAGCAGCGACTTCACCACTGAGAAATCAGCCCGAACAGAGAGGTTTTTCACCAGCGCAAGGCGGATAAAGCAGTAGCTGAGATTGATAATGGCGCCCCCACCCATAATGATCACATAGCTTGGCAGAGCAACATAGAGCGGGTCGATACCCAGGGTGGCGGCAGCGGCATGCATCGGTTTGGCAGCATCCATGGCAAAGGACATTCCGGCAGAGAAAATCCCACACATCACCGCCAGCAGAAGCCCTTTTTTCAGGTTGAACTCCTCCGCCCGTATGCCCATCGCCCGCTCTTTCAGCAATCCAGCATAACTGACCACCGCAACACCGATCAGAGCGACCACTACACCCAGCAGGGTCATCTGTCCCCCTGTCGTTCCGAAGAGTTGAGTAAAACGCCCCTGCAGCAACGGTGTCATCAGCGTGCCTATAATCAGGGTAATACCGATAGCGATACCGATCCCCATCGACATCCCCAAATAGCGCATGGTCAGACCATAGTTGATATTGCCAATACCCCACATGGCCCCGAACAGAAACACCGGTAACAGGGTGGCTGAGGTGAAAGATCCATAATAGGCCCAGAAATCCGGTAACAGGATATAGCTGATGCTCCAGGGCAGAATCAGCCAGGAGATCAGGCCGCCTATGGACCACATGGTTTCCCATGACCACTGCCGAACCTTCTTAAACGGCGCATAGAAGCAAGCCGCACTGGCTGCGCCCACCAGATGCCAGAAAATTCCCACGACGATAGCGTTGCTCATCTTCCTGTCCTTTTTGATAAGATTAGGGCCACTCTGAATATAAGAAGAGGGCGCAGTGGTGCAGGAAACAGTGTAAGGTTCACACAAGAGTTCAGCCTTTGGCTGGCTGCCGTATCACGTCTGGAAGTGGCAAAGTCGGGCAGTTTTCAGCGCGCGGGATCACATAATCGCCCCTGAATATTTTTTAAAATTTTTTAATTAATGAAATTTATTTATTAAAAATGTATGATCAATAGCGTCGAAAAAATAAGCACGTTAAAAATTAGCCAACCATCCTTTACTCATCATGCCGCACATTTGGCAGGGAAGATCTCAGATGAAAACGCGATTGCATCACATTCTACACCTGATTATCATTTTACTGATTCAGGGAGTAATGTTACAGGCCAGAGCCGAAACAGAGCCACACCCTGTTACGCCGGTAACCCCTGTCACCCCAGCCTCGCCATCAATTCCGAATGACAAGCCAGAGCCTGCCATAAAGCCCGTTGCGCCTATTGAATGGCAAGAGCATCACGATCCTGATATTAAGCCTGTGCCGCCGATTGAGCCCATAAAACCCAATGAGTTACCGGTGCCGGTGACGCCAACCGTGCAGCGCAATCAGTTGGGTGTGCTGTTAATCCAGGATCAAATCGCCGGCAATCAGTTTGTGACCACCCTGGAAACATCAGGAATGACGTTGCCCGGCTCAGTGCAGCCTGCGTTGTTTGGCGCGCTGACTTCCATGGGGCGCAATAAATATTTAGCCGCCTGGTATCCTCATAACGCTGCCACGGATATTGCGGCTTTCACTGCGGTCGAGCCTGCGGAGCTCTTTGCCGGTCTGGTGAATGACCGTAATGATCGTATTGAAGGCGATATCAAAACCGTGCACCGCCCGGCCACAGATTATGTTAATCCGTTACTGCGCAGCCAATTCTTTGACGTGCTGTCATCCATGTCAGAGGGGACACAACGTGAATTCACCCTGACGGAACAACTGCAAAATGGCGGTACGCGTCTGGTCAGCACCACAGTCACCAGGCAGGCACAAATCGTCCTCAGTCGACCTGATAAGGTGAACTGTCGTGAAGAAACCGTTGCAGGCGTGCAAGGCAAAGCGTGCCTTGTGCGCCATATTCAGGCATCCGGTAATCTGCAAAGCGGCGATATTCGCTTTATTCTGCGCGCGCGCGGCGAGGCCTTTCAGGCCCACTATCGGGTGGGTCAGCAATGGTATCCCCTGAGCACCCCCATTCCGTTGGCTGACTTTCAGGGCAGTC
>JBOFSC010000039.1:0-4613 GCA_051651345.1 Enterobacteriaceae bacterium | reverse complement strand
CCCTGAGCGCCAGGCAGATCCTCCTTACGCACCGCTAGGACACGGGCACCTGTCATCATCGCCCGTTTGACAATCTCATCAACGATCCCCACATTCCAGGGATCGTTGTTGTCGGCGAAAGTGATATTACCGGCACTGTCCACAGACCCATTCACCACACTGTCTATATCAGCCAGCAGCACGGAGATAGCCCCCTGAGTGGCTGCACGGGCGGCATCGGACAGGTCTGTCGTGGTGCGTCGCTCCTTACTGCGTCGGTCAAACAGTTCGTGTAGCTCCTGGAGCTGGGACTGATAATATTTATCCAGCTCAGGACGGGCTAATGCCACCAGGTCGGTTAGATTAATATGTTCCGGATTGGTGAAAATCGTGTCCGGCAACAGGGAGAGAACTGTGTTAGTACTGCGATAGATGGAACTGAGCAGTTCCGTTGTGACCAGGATCAGCGGCACGGGATTGTTGAGTAATAAAGGTCGCAGGGCATGATCGGTCTTACGCGTATATTGTGCCAGCAGTAGCTTCCGGCCTTCCGGCCCGTGGATTCGCCCCTGTACAGCGCGGGAAGTGAGAGAGTGACGTCCTACGGCGCTCAGGGCATCTTCGGGCATCTCGCTCAGCTTAATCTCCTGAGGCGCGCCGCTGGCAAAAAATTCCACCAGGCGCACCGCATTTTCTGATAATGCCAGCACATAGGCGGAGTGGGGGAAGGTCATCGCCCGTAGTAAGGGTTTTAGATAAAACTGCTGCGACACCGAGATATGATGCTGGATCTTATTGGCCAGACGAAAAGTTCGGATCTGATCTGCTGTGGCAAAAACGGCCAGGGTATGGGCATGAAATCTCCAGAAGTCGGTATCTTCCAGCACCGCTTCCAGTTCATCCTGCAGCAGAATAAGACGTCTTTTATCAAAATTGTGGGCGCTCAGCTGCTGTGTGACCTCCTTAATGGCATTGCTAAATGAAATTTTACTGGCTTCTTGCTCAGTTGAGACTGGCGTGGTTTCGATATAGATGGAAACGCAGGCATCAGCATGGGTTTCAGCCAACTGCAAGAACTCTTCTTTACTGGGGATATCGACATGTAACATCAGTTACCTCATGATTACACAGGGAAGTTGAACACCGCAAAAGAGATGCGGGAAATTCATTGTGGTGCTTATCATTAACGATGAAACATAATTTATCACTATTGTGGCTGGACGGAATCACTGTTTAGTTTCAAATTATTTTTATCCTGAATACAGAGTTGCAGTTGCGCCTTCATATCGGCTAACGGGTGCGACCACGCTTTATGATATTTCTGCCGAAACAGCCGCATCGTGGGATACCATGGGCTGTCCGTTCGGTTGGTTTGCCAGCGCCAGTCAATCTGGGTGGGTAATAGCAGCCAGACCGGTTTTGCCAGCGCCCCCGCCAGATGGGCCGCAGAAGTATCCACGCTGATAATCAGATCAAGGCAAGCCATAATCGCCGCCGTATCACTAAAATCGTTGATCTCCTGTCCCAGCAACAGGGGTGAACAGGGCAAGGTCATTTTAGTGTTAGCCAGGCTGCTGCTGGACTGACGGTTAATGATTAAAGGCCCTATGCAACTCTGCCACTCCTGCTCACTCTCTCCCTTTTGTAAACTCACCCACTGAATGTTGTCCAGTTGCAGAATCGGTGTCAGCAGGGAAAGATGCTCAACAGAGCGGAAGTGATCATTTTCATGGGTCGTATTGCCTTTCCAGACTAATCCCACGCGTAGTTTGCCCTCCTGTGCTGCGGGCAGAAGCGGTTGCCAATGGGCCACTTTTTGCTTATCGGCATAGAGATAGGGGCACTCGGCAGGGATACCCTGGTTATCCAGAGAGTAGTAAGCGGGGATGGCCAGGGGAAAAACCCAATAGTCATGGGTTGGCAGGGAGTGCACCTCCGCGTCACAGATCACTAAATCTGCATCACGTAAGGTCGCGACCACCGACAAAATGGGTTTTTGGCACACGACAGAAACCTGCGTGGCCCCTGCCTGCTTCAGCACACGGGCAAACCGACACAGCATTAACTCATCACCAAACCCGTACTCAGTCCAGATAACAATGGAACGACCCTGCAAACTCTCTCCCTGCCAGCGCGGATAATCTGCCGGTGGCGGGATGGGGCTGCGGTGGTGATCCTGGCCGGAGAACAGTTGCTCACGTAACTGAAATCCGAGATCAAAGTGAGCGTGCTTCAAGAGATCCAGCAGCCGGTGCAGCCTGGGATTCCAGGGATCGGCAAGGCGTTGTTCGCACACACGCCAGATAGCATCGATCTCCTCCTGTTTATTGCTACGGCTAAGCAGCAACGTCAGGGCCGTATAGGTATTCAGATATTCAGGGCCGAAACGCAAAGATTCCCGATAGTGAGCCTCTGCCCTGGGGAAATCGCCCTGACAGTCGGCTTCCCAGCCCTGGTGAAACAGCATTGCGGCGATATCATGATTTTGCTGCCCGTTATTCATAACCAGACCATAGCACCCGTCGTAGTGAAAATATTATATTCTGCTAATTATATTAGCTGATCCGGGAAAGGGAAATTGAGCCTCCTTGCAGGTACTGGGATCTGGCTGTTTTAAATCATGTTAATCACAATATTGGTGATGGTCAGCACACCGATAACGAACACAAAGTAGTTATCCATTTTGTGACGATGGTGGATTAATGAGGGTGAGTGATAAATAGCCCAAATGGGTAACAGGCACAGCAGTAAGGCAATGACCGGGGCTCCCAGCGCAGCAATGAAATCCAAAATATTAGGATTAATGTCGGCAATGACCCAGGTTGACAGCATAATCAACACGGTACTGATAAGATGAATTCTCTTCAGTACGGTCTGGTTGCGATTATCAGAGCAGACAAATTTAACAAGCAAACCATTCAATCCTTCCAGGGTGCCGAGATAGTGACCAAAAAAGGATTTAAAAATGGCAACAAAGGCAATAATCGGTGCCACTACAGCAAGACACTGGGCAAAGAAGGCGTATTTACCATGCAGTTGGCTAAAATGGAGAGCCAGATAGGAGAGAACGGAAATATTGCTCTCTTTGGCCGCCAGCAACTCCTGCGTTGACAGAGTCAATACACAACTTAAGGTAAAAAACATCACCACGGCGACAATCAGCAGACTGGCGCGAGAAATGATCTGAGAACACTTACGCTCAACCCAGGTTTTACTCTGATTTTCTTTCTCTTCATATCGTTGTCGCTGAGAGATAACAAATGTGGAGACGATGGGCGAAAAGTTAAAAGAGAACACCATAATGGCGATTCCGCCCAGTATCGCAGGCACTATCCCGTTATCAGTAAACAGAGAGAGTGAGATGGGTACGGTGGTGAGGTTATCGAGGTGCCAGTAAGGAATCAAAGCCAGTGAGACCAATAGCAGTGTGGTAATAAATGGCAAGACCAGATAACTCATCAGTTTAATGATGATATGTTTGCCAAAAAGAGTAATTGAATAGATGATCAGCAACAGGACCAGGGCGACAAGCGCGCGGTTAACGGGCGCGAAATGAAGTTGTTCCTGCCAGAATGCGATAAAGGTATTGGTCAATCCAACACCATAGATCCATAACAGCGGACAGATAGCAAAAAAGTAGAGCAGGGTAACAAGATATCCCCCGGTTTTGCCGAAATGCTGCTCTACTGTTTGCGTAATATCATCGGTAACAGAGGCACCGGACAGGCACAATCTTGCCAGGGCGCGATGGCAAAAAAAAGCGATTGGCCAGGCCAGGATCAACATGAGCAGCATGGGAATTATACCGCTGATACCCACTTTGATAGGGAAAAAGAGAACCCCGGCACCGATGGCGGTACCAAATAATCCCAGGGTCCAGGTGGTATCCATTCGATTCCAGTTCATGGTGGTTTGCGGTGGTAATCGTTTTTGATTGAGGTTCTGCATACAACGCCCTCTGTTGTCGGGTGGTGATTGTGATGTGTCGGAGGTAAAAATCTGATTGCCGGTGGGTGATTTTGCACCAATCGTGATATCAGTGCAAGAGGCCGTAGATTGCCTGTCCCGACTCTGATAAACTACTTTCCCGTCCTGAGTTCTTTCTTTCGTCTATACACCTAACGTTCAGGTTTAGCATGACAACTAACTATATTTTTGTAACCGGCGGGGTCGTTTCCTCTCTGGGTAAAGGCATTGCCGCAGCATCGTTGGCGGCTATTCTGGAAGCCCGCGGACTGAAAGTCAGCATCATGAAGCTCGATCCATACATCAATGTGGATCCGGGTACCATGAGTCCCATTCAACATGGTGAGGTCTTTGTCACCGAGGATGGGGCAGAAACTGACCTTGACCTCGGTCACTACGAACGCTTTATCCGTACCAAAATGACCCGACGTAACAACTTTACTACCGGGCGCATCTACTCCGAAGTGCTACGCAAAGAGCGGCGTGGTGACTATCTGGGGGCCACAGTACAGGTTATTCCCCACATTACCAATGCCATCAAAGAGCATATTGTGGCGGCAGCCAAAGGGTATGATGTAGTGCTGGTGGAGATTGGCGGAACGGTCGGTGATATCGAATCCTTGCCGTTTCTGGAAGCGATTCGCCAGATGGCAGTGGATGTGGGCAGG
>JBOFSC010000038.1:0-2240 GCA_051651345.1 Enterobacteriaceae bacterium | reverse complement strand
ACTATTTGAGACACGAAAATCTACTATACTCTGTCGCGTGCAGCGCCGGACCACCCCGGCGCTGGCGCGCCACCCCTCCACGGAGGGGAATTAACCAGTTCCCCTTTTTGTGTAGATACCTATGCCTGGCAAGGGGGAGGGAGCTAGAAAGTGTTACAAATCAATCCACACAGCCAGCCATATCGTTCCGGGGGCGGTGTAAGTAACTCGGTGACGTTGCATCGGTTCAATAGTCAAATAACTGCCCGCCGTTAACAACACTTCCCTTTCCGGGTGCTGAAACAAAATCCTTGCCTCCCCCTGTAGCAGCAAAACCCATTCACATTGCTGTTGCTGATACCAAAAATCAGGCGGGGAGACCTGGCCGTCGGAAATAATGCGCTCAATTCTCACCCCAGGCCGTTGCAGCAGATCGGTAAAGATCTCCGCATCACTATGGGCCGGAATATCCCGATAAAGATTATCTACGACTGACATGGGCATCTCTCCCGCTTCAGTTAAAGAGGCACCTTAACCACTTTATTAAATAGGGGTAAAGCAGACATCTGCTGATACCAGCGCTCCAGATGCAGCATCGACTGGCGCTCACCTGGCAGGTTAAACCAGCCGTAGCTGTAGCATACCAGGGCGATATCAGCCAGAGTCAACTGAGCACCGGCACAGTATTCATTTTTCTGTAGCTGATGATCCACTATCTGAAAATAGCGGGTGAGCTGTTGCTGCAGAGCCTTTATCTCCCGGGGATTACGCTGCTCCGGTGGCGTACGCAGCAGAGCGGTAAGGTAAGCGCGATACGGGGCAAACAGGGTCGATGTACACCAGTCCAGCCACTGATCGACAAGGGCCCGTTGTGTGGCATCCATCGGGTAGAGTTTTTCACCCTGGTAGCGATTGGCCAGATAACGCATAATGGTGTTGGACTCCCACAGAATAAAGCCCTGGTCGTCTATAGTGGGGATCACTCCATTGGGGTTCATCTGCAGATATTCCGGCGTATCCAGGCCGCCAAAAGTACCACCGGCATCAATTCTTTTATAGGGTAACTGGAGTTCTTCCAGACACCAGACTACCTTTTTAACATTGCTGGAATTTGTTCGGCCCCATAAATTTATCATAATTCCATCCCCTATTGATTGATAAATAAGATATCATGATGGCAAATAGTCATTACATCCATATCTAACGCCATCTCATACCAGGTGTTAATCCCGTCACTGTACGGCCCAGTAAGAGGAATGTCCATGAGTGCTGAAACTATCAACCACCTGCTGTTAATTGGTGCTGCACTGGTAGGTGCCAGTATTCTCCTCAGTTCCTTCTCTTCCCGTCTGGGTATCCCCATCCTGGTGATCTTTCTGGCCATTGGTATGCTGGCTGGGGTCGATGGGATCGGTGGCATCGTGTTCAGTAACTACTATGTGGCCTATCTGATCAGTAACCTGGCGCTGGCAATTATTCTGCTGGATGGTGGCATGCGCACGCGTGTCAGTTCCTTCCGCGTTGCCCTGGGCCCGGCGTTATCCCTGGCGACGGTGGGCGTCATCGTCACCGCCGGGTTAACTGGCATGGCTGCCGCCTGGCTGTTTGATCTTAATTTAATGCAGGGGCTATTGATCGGTGCCATTATCGGCTCCACCGATGCGGCGGCGGTCTTTTCTATGTTGGGTGACAAGGGATTAAACGAACGGGTCAGTGCCACCCTGGAGATTGAGTCCGGTAGCAATGATCCTATGGCGGTATTTTTGACCATCACCCTGATCGCTATGCTTTCTTCCGGTCAAACCAGTTTTAGCTGGAATTTTATCACCAGTCTGTTACAGCAATTTGGTTTGGGGATTCTGCTCGGCGGGCTGGGCGGCTGGTTACTGCTGTTTACTATCAATCGGTTGCAACTGGCCAATGGCCTGTATCCGTTACTGGCCGTCAGTGGCGGACTGGTGCTGTTCGCCGTCACCAACGCCCTTAACGGCAGTGGTATTTTAGCGGTCTATCTGTGCGGCCTGCTGATGGGTAACCGTCCGATCCGCAACCGCCATGGCATCATGCAAACATTTGATGGTCTCGCCTGGCTGAGCCAAATTGGTATGTTTTTGGTGCTCGGCTTGCTGCTCAACCCAAGCGAACTGCTGCCGATTGCCATACCGGCGTTACTGCTCTCCCTGTGGATGATCCTGTTTGCCCGTCCCCTGTCTGTTATGCTGGGATTACTGCCATTCCGCATGTTTACAATCCGCGAGCGG
>JBOFSC010000037.1:0-11259 GCA_051651345.1 Enterobacteriaceae bacterium | reverse complement strand
AATCGCAACAACTATGGATTTCTCCATCTTGTCACTTACCACACGACCTTGCACGGTACGGATTTTATCACTCATTACGCACCCGCCTTCTCAGTCAATAAAGTCTTCACACGTGCGATATTACGACGCACCTGTTTGGACAGATGAGATTGCTGCAATTGACCTCCGGCTGCCTGCATACGCAGATTAAACTGCTCACGCAGCAGATGCAGCAGTTCGCTATTCAGCTCTTCGACGCTTTTTTCGCGCAGCTCTTTCGCTTTCATTACATCACCGTCTTAGTTACAAAGGTGGTTTTGATAGGCAGTTTCGCTGCTGCCAGCTTAAATGCTTCGCGCGCCAACTCTTCAGGCACTCCATCCATTTCATAGAGGACTTTGCCAGGCTGGATCAGGGCTACCCAGTACTCAACGTTACCTTTACCCTTACCCATACGCACTTCGAGCGGCTTTTCAGTTATCGGCTTGTCGGGGAAAATCCGAATCCAGATCTTGCCCTGACGCTTAACTGCACGAGTCATTGCACGACGAGCTGCCTCGATTTGACGCGCAGTCAGACGACCACGACCAACAGCTTTCAAACCGAAAGAGCCGAAGCTGACATCCGCGCCCGCTGCCAGACCACGGTTGCGGCCCTTGTGCATCTTACGGAATTTTGTACGCTTTGGTTGTAACATCAGCGACTCTCCTTACTTACGGTTCTTACGCTGCTGCTTCTTCGGTTGAGCCGCCGGTTTTTCCGGTTGTTCAACTGCAGCCATACCACCCAGGATCTCGCCTTTGAAGATCCACACTTTTACGCCGAGAACACCATAAGTTGTGTGTGCTTCTGAGGTGTTGTAGTCGATATCCGCACGCAGTGTATGCAGGGGAACACGACCTTCGCGATACCACTCAGTACGAGCGATTTCAGCACCACCCAGACGACCGCTCACCTCGACCTTGATACCTCTGGCACCCAGGCGCATGGCGTTCTGTACAGCACGCTTCATGGCACGGCGGAACATAACACGACGCTCCAGTTGCGCAGCAATGCTGTCAGCAACCAGTTTGGCATCCAGTTCCGGCTTACGGACTTCGGCAATATTGATCTGCGCCGGAACACCCGAAAGATCGGATACGCCTTTGCGCAGCTTTTCTACATCCTCACCCTTCTTACCGATGACGATACCGGGACGAGCGGTGTGAATAGTCACACGGATGCTCTTGGCCGGACGCTCGATAACGATGCGTGAAATAGATGCCTTCTCCAGTTCCTTATTCAGAAACTGACGTACTTTAAAATCGCTGTCCAGATTGTCAGCGAATTCTTTGGTGTTCGCATACCAGGTCGATGTCCAGGGTTTGACAATACCCAGTCGAATACCATTTGGATGTACTTTCTGACCCATTACTCGTCTCCAGAATCAGCGATCAGCCACAACCACAGTGATGTGGCTGGTGCGCTTCATTATACGATCTGCACGGCCTTTGGCACGAGGCCGAATCCGCTTCATGGTCGGGCCTTCGTCAACGAAGATCCTTGCGACTTTCAGATCGTCGATATCAGCGCCATCTTTATCTTCTGCGTTAGCAATGGCAGACTCCAGTACCTTCTTGACCAATACCGCTGCTTTCTTATTGGTATAAGTCAAAATATCCAGAGCTTGCGACACTTTCTTACCGCGAATCAGGTCAGCCACCAGGCGAACCTTTTGAGCAGAAGAACGAGCGTGGCGATGCTTGGCAATATTTTCCATCTCTTTCTCCTGTTAGCGCTTCTTAGCTTTTTTATCAGCAGCATGGCCGCGATAAGTGCGCGTTGGCGCAAACTCACCCAATTTGTGTCCGACCATTTCATCAGAAACAAAGACGGGTACGTGCTGACGCCCATTATGGACAGCGATGGTCAAACCGATCATGGTTGGAAAGACCGTTGAACGACGGGACCAGGTCTTAATCGGCCTTTTGTCTCCGCTTTCCACCGCTTTCTCTACCTTCTGCAACAAGTGATGGTCGATAAACGGACCTTTCTTGAGAGAACGTGGCATGGTTTATCCTCTAATTATTTAGTACGGCGACGTACGATGAACTTGTCTGTACGCTTATTGCTACGAGTCTTCTTGCCTTTAGTAGGCACGCCCCATGGAGTAACCGGATGTTTACCGAAGTTACGTCCCTCACCACCACCGTGCGGGTGGTCGACCGGGTTCATCGCGGTACCGCGAACGGTCGGGCGTATACCACGCCAGCGACTGGCGCCCGCTTTACCCAGAACTCGCAGCATATGCTCTGCATTACCGACTTCGCCAAGGGTTGCGCGGCAGTCTGACTGCACTTTACGCATCTCACCAGAACGCAGACGCAGAGTGACATAAGATCCTTCACGCGCCACAATCTGGATGTAAGCACCGGCTGAACGAGCCATTTGCCCGCCTTTACCTGGCTTCATCTCAACGTTGTGTACCGTTGAACCGATAGGGATATTGCGCATCGGCAGGGTGTTACCCACCTTGATGGATGCATCGGCACCAGATTGAATCTGATCACCGGCCTTCAGGCCCTTGGGTGCAAGAATATAACGGCGCTCGCCATCTTTATATAGAACCAGTGCAATGTTCGCAGAGCGGTTGGGATCATATTCCAGACGCTCAACAGTTGCAGGTACACCATCTTTGTTGCGCTTAAAGTCAACCATACGATAGTGTTGCTTATGACCCCCACCAATATGGCGAGTGGTGATGCGACCATTGTTATTACGGCCACCGGTTTTGCTTTTCTTGTCCAACAAGGGGGCGAAAGGCTTGCCCTTGTGCAGCTCAGGGTTAACCACTTTAACAACGTGGCGACGACCCGGAGATGTCGGTTTACACTTAACAATTGCCATTGTTTCTTACTCCTCCGACTTACTCTGCGCCGCCAAAGGAGTCCAGATTCTGGCCTTCCTTCAGGGTGACGTAGGCTTTTTTCCAGTCACTACGACGACCAACACGCTGACCGTGGCGCTTTGTTTTGCCTTTAACGATCAGGGTACGAACTTCGTTGACTTCGACTTCGAACAGTTTCTGCACCGCTGCTTTGATTTCCACTTTGGTGGCATCTTTAGCGACTTTCAGTACGATGGTATTGCTCTTCTCCATCGCCATGGACGCTTTTTCAGAAACATGTGGCGCATGTAAGACTTTTAGCAGACGTTCTTCACGGATCATGCCAGCATCTCCTCAACTTGCTTCACAGCATCAGCTGTCATTACGACTTTGTCGAAGGCAATGAGACTGACCGGATCAATCGCTGCGGCATCACGCACATCAACTTTATGCAGATTGCGTGCGGCCAGGAATAGATTCTCATCCATCTCGCCTACAACAATCAGCACATCTTGCAGAGCCATCTCTTTCAGCTTTTGCGTCAGAAGTTTGGTCTTCGGCGCCTCAAGAGAGAAGTTCTCTACAACGATCAGACGCTCCTGACGAACCAGCTCAGACAGAATGCTTCTGAGGGCGCCACGATACATCTTCTTATTGACTTTCTGGCTGTGGTCCTGAGGACGAGCAGCGAATGTTACGCCACCACTACGCCAAATTGGGCTCTTGATAGAACCTGCACGAGCACGACCCGTGCCTTTCTGACGCCATGGTTTCTTGCCTGAACCGGCTACCTCTGCGCGAGTTTTCTGCGCACGCGTACCTTGACGGGCACCGGCCTGATAAGCCACCACCACCTGATGTACCAGCGCTTCATTGAAATCACGCCCGAAGGTAGTTTCGGAAACAGTCAGCACGCCTGACGCGTCTTTCATTACTAATTCCATTCCTATCTCCTCGACGTTATGCCTTGACCGCTGGTCTGACAATCAGGGAGCCGCCAGTTGCACCGGGCACAGCCCCTTTAACCAGCAGCAGATTGCGCTCAACGTCAACACGAACCACATCCAGACTCTGAACGGTGACCCGCTCATCTCCCAGATGGCCTTCCATTTTCTTGCCTTTGAAGACCTTACCCGGAGTCTGGTTCTGGCCGATAGAACCATGTCCACGATGCGCCAGTGAGTTACCATGGCTGACATCCTGAGTGCGGAAGTTCCAGCGCTTAACGGTACCGGCAAAGCCTTTACCTTTAGACGTGCCGGTGACATCCACTTTTTTGACATCGCTGAACAGATCCACAAGGATTTCCTGGCCCAGCGTGTAACTGTCGCTGTTGTCCAGGCGGAATTCCCATAAACCACGACCGGCTTCAACCCCAGCCTTGGCAAAATGCCCGGCTTCCGGCTTGATAACACGGCTGGCTTTTTTGCTGCCAGTAGTGACCTGGACAGCACAATAACCGTCGCTCTCAAGGTTTTTCACCTGAGTGACACGGTTTGCTTCAATTTCGATAACGGTGACAGGAATGGAGATCCCCTCTTCTGTGAAGATACGGGTCATTCCTACTTTACGTCCGACTAAACCCATCATTGTCTCAACCCTCAATCGCTTAATGTCCTGATTAACCCAGGCTGATCTGCACGTCTACACCAGCAGCCAGATCCAGACGCATCAGAGCATCAACCGTTTTTTCAGTTGGCTCAACGATGTCAACCAGACGCTTATGAGTGCGGATTTCGTATTGATCGCGCGCGTCTTTATTGACGTGCGGAGAGATCAGAACGGTAAAGCGCTCTTTACGGGTCGGCAGCGGAATAGGTCCGCGAACCTGAGCACCAGTACGCTTAGCGGTCTCTACGATTTCCGCAGTAGATTGGTCGATCAGACGATGATCAAACGCTTTCAGGCGGATACGGATTCTTTGGTTCTGCATGAGACCAGAGCTCCAATTGTTTTATAAACGTAAAAAACCACTCCTTGCACCCATTTCGATTGATGGGGAAGGGTGATCGTTCATCATAACCTCCCTATCGGAGGTATTGTTTGTCTGCTGAATGACAGTCGCCATAGCACAGACAGCCCGCGCATTATACGCAAATGAGCGGCTGATGCAAGTAAAATGAGCGAAAGAGCCATTACAGCTTAAGATATGAGGGAATATTATGTTTTATATCAACCACAGATCGTCAGAGTGACCTGTCAGGCAGTCCATTACAAATGATTTGTTGCATTTTTGGTTGTAATTTGTTAACATTCAAGTATGACTGACTGGTCAGGGCTGTCTGTGAGTAACAAACAGAATACGTTAGCGGGTATCGGTTTTATTAGGTGCGTCAATGATTAACATTATTCTTCCCAGGTATCGTTTTGGTACTGCCTTGCGCATCTTTCCTCCCCATAAGAGTGAATTTAAGCAGCAGCATCAGAAACCTGACTATAGCCACCGCGACCATCCCCTGGCTGCTTATGACAATGATAAATATAACCTGGCATTGCTGAACGCCGCAGTGCATCATCCCGCCTTCCCGCAACACCGGCTGCTAACAGTGGAAATACTGATGAATGGCATTCAGGTCCATTGTTGCCAGATTAATCCCAATCCCCTTAGTCTGACTGGGCATTACCATCCCATGCGACTGATTTATAATAAAAACACAGCCTCTTATGCGGCCTGGGTTGATGGACAGATCCTCACCCCACCCATGGATGGCAATTCGCTGGTCAACGCGCTGCTGTTGGTTTTAGGGGACAGGGCCGGGGCCAGAATCTGCGGCCTGGATGTGATCTACAAGCAGGAGTTCGCCGCCTACCCTGATGAAGTTATCCGCGCGTTTCGCCAATCCGTTCTCAATAAAGAGAAAAGCGAATAACCCAATCCCTTCTGCTGCTGCATCACATCATTGATTGATAATAGACTCTGCTATTCCCATCGCTTTCAAGGCATTAACCTCATCTGGCGCTAGTCGGCCACTAGGATCAAGTGACGGGGGCTTTTCGAGCTTTTGCTCATCTATGCCCAAAGACGAGGAGAGAATAGATAACAGATTGAGTAATCTTAACTCCAGTTTAGTGGGCATAGAGAGTAAGACTCTGTTTTCAATATTGTCCATGGGTAGTTTACTGCTAGGTGCAGTGACCTCACTTTTTAATAAATCAGCCGCATAGGAACAGAGAGAGCGCAGATGTGTGCCAACACTGCCATTTAACTCACTATAGAGTAGCTCTCTTGCCTCTGGTTTCAGCGCAGTAATAACAGGGGTTAATAAGTCATGGGAAAATGCCTGTTTTTTATCCGCAGCAGAGACTTGATCTTCGGCTGAGGCCGCAGAAGACCAGGCGATATCTGCATACAGCGCCAAGTTTCTTATCGCTGCCATGGATCCGGCAATACTCTGTTTGCCGACAGCCTGCGCCAGACAGGTCACACTGTTTTTTAATGCCAATTCCAGTAATTCAGCATCTCCATTTTTGCAGCCCTCTTCCAGTTGCTGTCGCGACACTTCTACCTGAAAATAGGGCAGTGATTGATAATTATCATAATCACTAATATCTTCATTATCATAGATAGATTCTCCATCGATTTTAAGGCGATATCCCCAGTTTCCATTAGGATGTTCCGTCAACTCTATCTGAAATTTATCGCGATATTCCTGCTTAACTGATTGACGTAGTTCTAAAAAATGATCCAACCTTGCCTGCTCACTCAGACCTGCCTCCTTTAACCGGGAAAAGGCAACAAATAGCTCTTGCCGATCCGCTTTCATGGTACCGCCCTGAAACCAGCCGATAATCTTGTCAATAAAACTCATTTTGACTGCTTCATGCAGGGAGTTAGCCGTGGCGACCTGCGTTATCAATGAGGGGTTTAAAGACGAAAAATTAATAGCCATAACTCACCTTCCATCAGTGTATCTATACTCAATATTAAGTGCGAGTTGTGTATTCCGCTATCTGGTCAGGAGTGAATTCTCTACGGCAGTAATAGGGATTTTAGGTCAGTTTATTTATTATTCTTAAGGATAGAGATAAAACAAGGCCACCCGAAGGTGGCCTCAGATTGATGACAAAGTCCTAGCCTTACAGTCGGGACTTTTATCTATGACGAAGTCAGCCGCCTTTTTTATTACCGCCTTTGGTCGTGGCCAGGAGTATGGCAAAAAGCTGTTAGCTGCGGAAATGCATAGTATACTGATAACATGGGAGCCAGCGCCAGCTCTGTTGGGCACATATCATCCGCAATGTGACCGCTATCGCCGAGAGTGAACACTACTTTAACCAGTATATTGGCTCTCGCTTATCATTGCTGGCAGGTAGCGTATTCCGCTGCCGGCACCGATGGGAAAACGGGCAGATTAGCCATCAACAATATTAGCGTTGTCTGATCCTCTACCGACGAAGCTGGACTATGAAGCAGATCGAGCCTTGCGCAGTTATGTTCTGTGGAGAAAGGGGAGCTACGGTATGCAATCACATTGGGGAGAACACTTCCGTCAGCGGATCTTATCATTAGTTGAAACCGCAAAACGATTACAACTCTGTCCACAAAAATGGCTGCATGCAGTTATATACCCAAAGTATTTCTAGTTGCAGCCTGGCCGCAGTTCGAAATACTTTGGGCATATATGATTTTTTTGATATACAATAAATTATTATTATTATTTGTTATATACGTTTTGGTTGCTTTCCCACTGCAAATTTGATATATATTAATTATTAATAATAATTAATAAAATAACTGTCAGTCTGTTGATTCTTTTATCCTTTAACCAACTATGGGACTGGGGTGAGTGAGCACAGCCAACAACGCTGCAACCTGGAATACGATGGGTATAACAGTGAGAAAATATGTGGGCACATTGAAGAAAGTGGTGAGACTCCCTGTCATTACAGAAAAGGAAACGACAAAATGGTCTGGTTTATTATAAGTGTCGCCATTTGGTCGAAAATGCTGTCGCCCGACTGAAGAATTTTAGAGCAATTGCGACCTATTACACAAGCTGGACAAACTGTAAAGAAATCATGAAAGTATGATAGCCATGGCAAGTGCATACTTATGGCTACCAATGTAAAACGTCAACAGGCCCTGATAAAGGTACAGTGATATATATGTTCAATTACGAGGAGATTTATCAGTTCTTAAAATACAATCAAGAAACTACACATGATGATTATTTATTTCACAATAACATTTATTGTTAATTTATAAAACCAGCATGTAGTGTTTTTACAAAAAAAGCATTCTTACAAAAGGAGAACAAACGACAAAGTAATATTTTACTATGAATTCACATAGTCGTTATCTGTGGAGTTAGCAGAAATATTGGTTGTGCCAGATAACCTGAGTTCGGTTTAATTACAGCAAATTATCTTTCTGTAGCCTTACAGAAAATCATAAAAACATTATTCGTTAGTTGTTAAGCAAAATATCAACATGTTTCTTTATATTTTCAATATATACACTAAATAATTCGAGTCGCAGTTGCTGTTCAGGACGAACGAATGCCGCAAAAACATGGTGCGCATGAGAGAGACTAACTTGAAGTATGACGTGTAGATAAGCATTAATAGACTTAAGTCCTTATGAAGGATAACAACATATCAACCCAAGAGATTATATTATGAATACTACTCGTTCAATAATTTCAACCATGATATTTCTATCAATCACCCCCGGTTTGGCTTTAGCTAATAATTATAGTCTAGGGGAACCAACAAATACGGGATTAACAATATGGGAACACTCTGTTCCTTATAACAATACAAAATCAGATTGGCTCCCGGAAGATCAGCTTATAATTAACAATGCCTCAGAAAAATTAGATAATAGTATCATATATAGAGCATTGGACAATGGTGCTACTCTAGTAATAGACAATACTACACTTGATAAAAAAAAACGAGGAGAACACGTCCTCAAGTTAATTGGAATTGGTATTGATGCACCTCTGCTCGTTGTCGCCAAACGCAATGGGAAATTAAAAGTCAGTGTATTGAAAATTAGTAAATCAGCTGCTACTCTCTCTCAATCGGGTGAATCAGACTTCAAAAAAACCTTCACCACCACAGCCACTTCAGAAAAAACCTCTCAATTACCTATCAACTTAGTCAATCGGCAACTAGATACATTAATAACCGATATGGAAACAAACAATCTCTCTGTTGCATCTAACACCAGCTATCGCCCAGAGAAACAAGTTGATTTGCGAATCAGGGAGTTAAATCTAAAGTGCTCTCTTTATTCAGATTACCAGTTTCTTGATATAGTTGATTACTGCGATGGTAAAGCCAGTGTGGATATTAATTATAATATAGCTATGATACGCTCAATTCGTGCTGACAAGCCTGGTGGTGGTTCCACTAAAAATGCCAAATATGTACGGGTCTCAGTTTCAAATGATTACGGTGAAGGAAACGGTATTCATTTGAGAGATTCACTTATCCAGGATAATACATGGATCCATACCAGAGCATATCGATATACTCGGATCGGTCCATTTGCCAAATCATACAAATTTTGGGTTAAACCAACAGAAGGTGCTATACCCCTGGTAGTCAATAAGCTGCCTGAAAATGAGAATACCGATTACAATCACACACAAACAAATTCAATCAGCATCGGTGTTAACGCCAGTCTGGGTGCCTCAGTTGGTGCGGAGGGACCGGAACTCAGTGGCGAAGTGTCCGCATCAGCCAGCTATACTAACAGTAGAGAATTGAGCTGGAATACGAAAGAATACGCAATCAGAAATACTTCTACTGGCAGCGAGTTTCAAGTTGCATGGGTTCGTTCCCTTGATGCCTGTCAGGAACTTATAAGCACTGAATTTAGCTGTTATTTTACCAGTTCGCATTTCTGGGGGGGTAATATGTGGGATGAGAGTAAATTCAACCCCATTGCCTATGCCAATTTCACACCAAACTTTGATGTACTTTATGAAATGCCTGTGAGTGAGAAAGGAATAACAAACTTCGAACTCGGTACCGAAATCACAACTCAAGCTCAGTATGGTGCTGGCCTGCCTAGCGCTGTCCTCTCTGTATATGGACCAAATGGGAGTTCCTATTCCTCTATGAGTTTTACTCAAAACATAGATATCGACTGGAACAGTACTGTATTTTCACCTGAAGCTCATGTGCATATCAGATCTCTAAATGGCCGTAACCTGTGCTTATCTGCTGAATACGATGAACAAGGAAGAAAATCTATTGTCGGACGTACATGCAACGAAGGCATAAATCAGATGTGGGGCTTGGATACTCTGGAACGCTATCATAGCCTGGCAGGTGATGGCTTATGCCTTACACGATATGATGATGGTAGTCTTACTACTGCGACTTGTGATCACGATTTAAATCAGAAATGGTACTGGAATAAGGATCAACATAAGCTTTATTCTCGTTATACTGACACTGGCACACCATATATATTAGAATGGGCTCAAGATGGCAGTATCCACACAGTTCCTGAATCCAGCGCTCTGGCCAATCGCATAAACTGGCGGCCAGAACTCACTAACCTATAAAAAACATAATACTACTCTGAAAAACAGCGCTGGTTAACAATCATGGAATACTTGAACGAAATTGTTAGCCAGCTTTTTCGTGCCCCGCCATTTTTATATTACTCTTAAAGCTGCCTTCAGTTTCCTTCATATACCACCTCACAATGGGCACCCTTAACGTTAGGCCAGTACTTCCCTCTCATCGGGTGTACAGAGGTCTTTCACCTCAAGATTATCTTGTTGGTCACCATAACCAACATGCAGTGTCTGCTTGCAGCAACAGCACAGAACATGAAGAAGATAGCGCTGCTGGCGCTTCTTTATGGTCTTTACCGGTGACTGAAAGCTTCTGTGGCCGGCCACAAAACCGCGATGGGTGAAAAGCAGGAGCAACTGCAGAAGTTATGGGAGAATATCGCGATCGCGACCTACGGTCGCCAAGAAAGGAGAACCCCACCTGAAAAAGTGGGGTTCATCATCAATCTGAAGCCACCCGAAGGTGGCCTTTCAGTTGTCACACTAAAATGTGCTATTACTCAATGATCTTAGCAACAACACCTGCGCCAACGGTACGGCCGCCTTCTCGGATAGCGAAGCGCAGACCTTCATCCATAGCGATAGGAGCAATCAGGTTAACAATCATGTTGATGTTGTCACCAGGCATGACCATCTCAACACCTTCTGGCAGTTCGATAGTTCCGGTCACGTCGGTGGTACGGAAGTAGAACTGAGGACGATAGCCCTTGAAGAACGGCGTATGACGGCCACCTTCATCTTTGCTCAGGATATAAACTTCTGATTCAAAACGGGTGTGCGGAGTGATTGAACCCGGCTTAGCCAGTACCTGACCACGCTCGATTTCGTCACGCTTGGTACCACGCAGCAGAACACCCACGTTCTCACCGGCACGAC